>CAZUYV010000015.1:0-14350 GCA_964624435.1 uncultured Micavibrio sp.
CCCACATATATCAAGCTTAGTCTCAAAGATATCGAGAAACTATTTCACAGAAGGTGATCGTCATGGAAGTTGAAGCACAGCAAAAAACCATCAATGTTCTTTATATATTTTTGATTATTTCAACGATATTGGCCTTCGTCCCTATGGCTATTCCGCAACTTATTTCCCTTGTTTTAGTTGTACTCGTATTAATTGCCGCCTATATCTACCGCGCCAAGGACAATGCCGACGGCCTGATGTTCAATCATATGACTTATCTGATTGGCACAATCTGGATTGGCACAAGCTTTCTGACCATCGGACTGATCATTGGCGGAATCTATCTTTCCACACAAGGTGACATGACCGTACTTCAAGAAGCCGGTGATAAAATTGCTGCCGGTTACGTCCCGACTGAACAAGAGATGGTCGATCTGATCTGGAGCTACCTGGAAGCCAATAAAAAAGAAGCCATTTCGAGTATGATCATGTTCGTTGGCCCTGCGGTTTTGTATTTTATCTATCGTGTTGCCAATGGTTATTCCCGTGCCATGAAGGGTTACAGGATTGCAAACCCGAAAAGCTGGCTGTAAAAGACGTCATGATCAATATTGCCTTCCTCGCCTCCCACAACGGTAGCTCAGCCCGCGCCATTACAGACGCGTGTCTGTCCGGTATCCTGCCGGCCGAGCCGCGGTTGCTCATCAGCAATAATTCCGATAGCAAGGCCCTTGAATGGGCGCGTGCAGCCGAATTAAAAACAGCTGTTATTAATGCGGGGAACAGTGCTGACTCCGATACTGTCATTGCCACACTTCTGGCCGACAACCATATCGATCTAGTTGTGTGCTCAGGCTATATGAAGTTGATTGGCCCCAAAACTATTGAAGCCGTGCATGGCGCGATCCTCAATGTGCATCCAGCCCTTCTACCCCGTCATGGCGGCAAGGGAAAATATGGGCGATTTGTACATCAAGCTGTCTTTGATAATAAAGAGACTGAAACCGGTATTACTATTCATCTCGTCAACGATGAATATGATCGTGGTAAAATCATCGCCCAGAAAAAGGTGCCTGTTTTGCCGGGCGACACAGTAGACGTTATCGAGAACAATGTGAAAGCGGCAGAGCCTGCGTTTTATATTGAAACGCTGCAGGCCATTTTATCCGGCATTATCACGCTTTAAAAAAATCCCCTCAAGTGATTGAGGGGATTTTTCTTACTTCATATCAAAGAGCAGGATTTCGCTATCGGTATCGGCCACAAGATCGATTTGCGCGACATCCGAAATTTCTGCACCGTCACCTTCTTTGAGCAGTTCGCCATTCAAAGTAATCCGTCCTTTGGCAAGATGCAGGAAACCATTGCGACCGCCTTCAAATTTATAAGAAGTCGCCTTGCCTTCTGGAAGATATGACAACAACATCTTTACATCCTGATGGATGGTTACGGCACCATCGGTCCCATAACGGTCACCTACAAGAACAAAATCACCTTTGCCTTTGGCGGCATCGAATGTCTTTTGCTCATAAGAAGGCTCCAGACCTCTTGCCTCTGGCAGAATCCAGATTTGCAGCAAATGCACACCATTTTGTGTCGAAGGGTTAAATTCAGAGTGCAGGATTCCTGTCCCGGCGGTCATGCGTTGAATTTCACCGGGGCGAATGACGGAACCAGTGCCAAGGCTGTCTTTGTGCTCCAGTTCGCCATCAAGGATCACGGTAATGATCTCCATATTACGGTGTGGGTGCGTATCGAACCCGGCGCCAGGAATAACGCGGTCATCATTGATCACACGGAGCGAGCGAAAGCCCATCCGGTTTGGATCCATGAAATGGCCGAAGGAAAATGTGTGCTTGCTATCCAGCCAACCCATATTGGTTTTACCCCGGATTTCGCGGTCATGAATGCGGATCATAATAGTCTCTCCAAAGCCCTCTGGTTATAAGAAAGGGAAGCCTGGCTAAGGCTTCCCTGTACGATTAGCGTAGGTTTGTCCTTATTCAGCGGCGAGAACATCTTCTTCGTTGCCGATAAGGTCGAGGGCCTGCATCTCGTACAGTCTCTTATAATACGAGTCCGGACGGTGAATTAGATCACTATGGCGCCCCTGTTCGACGATTTTGCCGTTGTCAAACACCAAAATTCGGTCAACCGCCTTGATGGTGGCCAGACGGTGAGCAATCGTAATGGTCGTCCGTCCCTCCATCAGCCCTGCCATGGCCTTTTGAATATAATGTTCCGATAGCGAGTCCAGCGACGATGTTGCCTCATCGAGGATCAGGATCGGCGCATCGGCCAAGACTGCCCGGGCAATAGCCACGCGCTGCCGCTCACCGCCCGAGAGCTTTACCCCCCGTTCACCAACCAGCGTTTCATAACCATGTGGCAGGGTCTCGATGAAATCATGAGCATAGGCCCTTTTCGCCGCTTCAATGATTTCCTCCATGCTTGCCTCTGGTTTGGCATAGGCTATATTGGTGGCAATGGAGCGGTGAAACAGGATTGGTTCCTGTGGCACCAACGCAATCGCCCTGCGAAGGCTTTCCTGCGTGACATCACGTACATTTTGTCCATCGATGCGTATTTCTCCGCCCTGTACATCGTAAAGACGCTGCACCAGTTTAACAAAGGTCGATTTTCCCGAACCCGAATGCCCGACCAGCGCAATTTTTTCGCCGGGTGAAACCGTGACAGTAAAATCATCGTAAATCGTCTCATCCTTGTTGGCGTACGAGAAACGCACATTGTCAAAGGCGATTTCACCCTTGTTGGCAACCAGCGGCCGGGCAGACGGCGCATCGGTAATATCGTCTTCACGCATCCAGAAACCGACCACATCTTCCATCTCTGCCATCGCGCGTTGCAGATTCGACATCTGTTCTCCAATGTTTTTTAGGTATGCCGAAAGAACAAGGTAAGATGTCAGGGCAAACACAACATCGCCCGGTGTTGCAACACCCTTGGTCCAGAGATGGATTGCCGTCCCCACCATCATCCCCATCATGGTCAGGGAAAGGTAGCGGCGAAGCAGATCCATAGCATTGCCCGTACGCCACGCTTTCTGGCTCAAAGTACGCCAGTTGTGCGTAACAAGCCCAAAGCGGCTTTCTTCCGAATGCTCATTGCCAAAGGCCTTTACAGCAGCATTGCCAGTAATGGCATCAGCCAGCGCAGCCCCAACCTTGGTGTCCGCTTCTGCCGATTTACGGAATTTTGGGGCGTTGATCTTCATCACTGCCCAAACCGTAAAAGCAATATACAGCAGCGTCGTTGCCAGCGTGACTATACCGAGTAGCGGCCATTTCACCCACATAATCGTTACAGTTGAAATGACAACAATTAGTGTTGGCCACAGGAACATAATGACGTTGTCTTCAAAAACATCAAATGCCCACATACCACGCGTAATTTTACGCACAGTACCGCCAGCAAAGGCATTGGCATGCCAGTCCGTAGAAAATTTCTGCACTTTGGCAAAGCTGTTATCAAGAATCGACCGCATCGCCTTGGAGGCAAAACCTGCATAGAAATGCACCGTACCATTCCGAACCGTGTGATAAACCAGTTCAACCCCTACAAACAGGACAAACGAGACGAGGATGATATCGCTCCACGCCGCTTCACCCTTGGAGGCCGCATTGATTTCGTTGACCAGTTTTCCCGTAATCACAGGCAGTAACGTGTCTATGACAGCCGCAGAAGCAAACCCGAAAAGAATGAAGGGAATTTTCCCTTTCTGGTTTTTCCAGACATTCCACGAAAAGCGGGCGATATTTTTGTAATTTGTTTTTTCATTCATAATAATAAGTCCAATAAAACGAGGTTTTCCCTATATTTCCAAGGGAAGTGATCATAAATATAGAAGGATTTTCTTCAGTGATCAGACCCGGAAACGAATTTTCATCCAGGGCCTGTGAGCGATATTATCGCGGCAAGCACCCGGAGAAGCGCGGTACATATACAGATTTAAAATGTCTCATAGCCTCTCCTTTCCAAAAAGATTTGATGTTGCAATGCGATCATCCTGTCATAAAAATTATTGCACGCGCAAGATATTTCTTATTTTTCCTTTTTCTGGCGCGATTTCATCAACTCGAGCATCAATGACTGATCCTTCTTCGGCATAGCAAAGAAATTATCAAGAATCTCCCGCCCCTTATCGGCCATACCCGTGGCAGAAGCCTGTTTTCCTTTGTTATCAGGCACAAGATTCATTGTCAGCCATTCATAAGGTATTTCAAGAGTGAGTGCTATCTTATGCAGGTAGCGAGGGTTTTGAGCCTTGCCGGATTCCGCCTGCTGGATCGCCTGCTGCGTTGTCCCCGCCAGTTCAGCGAGATCAATCTGGCTTAATCCCTTCATTTTTCTTATATATTTGAGCCGATCAGAAAGATTGGGAATAGATTTTAAAATCATAATAGAGAAGGTACCACAAGATTATTTGTGGATCATGACAAGAATAATTGTTGACTATTATACAAGAATACTTGTATAACAGGTGAAAGGAGACTTCCTATGACCTCATCGCCCTTGTTATCTGCGCGCTTACAGACCGTTCTCAATCAACTGGAAAAAATTATCGATGAACTGGACCCGGAGCCACCTAGCGCCGATGAGATATGTCCATTTTGTGGTCAGACAGGGCGATGAAAGGATTTGCGAATCTTTTCGATTTCTTTGCGGCAGCCACAGCCTTCAACATGGTCGTTGACCATACCCATCGCCTGCATAAAAGCGTAGATAGTCGTCGGACCAATAAAAGACCAGCCGCGTTTCTTCAAGTCCTTGGATAAAGCTAGTGATTGTTCTGTCTTGCTGATGGTTTTCAGTGTCGCATGAGTGAAGTTTTTGGGCCGATGGTGAGGCTGCGGTTCCCACTGCCAGAAATAGACAGCAAGCGATCCAAATTCTTTCTTGAGTTCAATGGCACGAGTGGCATTGTTGATGGTGCTGACAATCTTGCCACGATGGCGAATGATGCCAGTATCTTGTACAAGACGTTCAATATCCTTATCCGTGTACTTGGCAATTTTCTTAATATCGAAGTTATCGAAAGCTTTGCGGAAGTTTTCTCGTTTGCGCAGAATCGTGATCCAGCTCAGTCCCGACTGGAACCCTTCCAGACATATCTTTTCGAACAGTCGGCGATCCTCTGTCACCGGCCGTCCCCATTCTTCATCATGGTATTTCTGATAGAATTCGTCCTGGCCGCACCACCAGCAGCGTTTTATCTTGTCCGCGCCGATAACGAGCCCGTCAGACACGATCAATCCTGATTAAGCAATTCAAGGAAATTGGTGCAGGCCGCGAGATCACGCTTCATAGCGGCCTGCCGACGCTCCTGCACAGGGTCGCTGCCATGAACATCCTCACCCGCTAACTCCGAATGATAAATTTCTTCGAGTTCAGAAGCGTTGTAAACATCTTCACTTGTTGCTTCATGTTCCAAAAATGCCAAGCCCAGAACAATGGAACCCGAGAGCGATGTCACAACCTGCAGAATTGCAAAATAATATTCATCGAGCGCTTCAAGATAGTTCCAGATTTGTTTGTGTGTATCAGGGTCCTGCGACAGAGCATCAAGGCCGAATGTGACCTCGAGCGGACTTTCGAAATGTTCATCGAACCATGTCAGCCAGCGATCCCAGACTTCTTTCTGACGTTTAGCCAAAACTTCTGGTTCCTTGACACGATAGCATAACAGGTCTGTATCCAGATATTTCAGCAAGGATTTTGTAATGGCATCGCGTTCGCGATTGCGGTCAATGGCCGTATTCAGCAAAGCCGTCAATGGCATAGAATCAACAATGACATCATCGCCCTGCCCCGCCCATTCCGCAACGATAGCATCAGCCAGTGTGCGGTTCGGCGAGGCCAGAGGCGCGCCCAGCGGCGTCTTCACCATTTTCCCATCAAGCTGGAGGACATATCCGTCTTCAGTTTTGGTATGGGTGGCAACCTTATAGACGCGTTTCATTGTTGTTTTTGTTCCTTATTTTCAACTACCCCCTGTTGTGCCACAACCGGAGCCCTGATTTCAATCTTGATATTACCAACGCCCTCATTCAGCCCCAGATCGGCGCGGATAGAGGTGATAAATTTCTGTAAATCGGCGGAAAAGGCAGGGTCTTCAACGCCAGGCGTGACGTAAAGTTCGTAATCGCCAGCAGCTCCCTGTGTTAATTCCCCGGCGAGAGGGTTCTCACCCATCTCCCCAATAAAACGGATATGAAGCGGCTTAAAGCTCATCCCCTCTGTTCGAAGAATGACCTTATAGTCGCCACTCGCCAGCGCGAATTGCGCAAATTCTATGCTGGCAAGATTACGCTGGAATCGGGCATTGGCTTCTGTACCGCCTAATTTAAAGGTCACGGGGAACTCTCGAGCAAAATCGTAATGGTAAGATTTTTGATCACCACCACGGCGCATTTCAGCCGTAACGAGCAATGGGCGTTTGTTATAAACACCGTCGAGAACAAAATACGGCGGTGTAATATCAGGAGAAGGATCGGAAATCCCGGAAAACGACAATACCAGTTTCTGGGGAAGCGCATAGTCAGCAGCAAACACAGCATTTTCAACTTTGAACGTGTGATAATCGGCAAAGCCAAAAAACGTCTTCCAGAAACTCGTGGCGATTTCAATTTTATCTGCCGTTGCCAGTATTTTTGTAGCATCGTCTTTATCGCGGATCGAAACACCCTCGATGATAAAATAGACCTGCGGAAACAATTCTGATTTTTCAAGCGAAGTAATCTCGGCCTTATGGTCGCCACTGGCGCGGCTAAGATAATCCTGAAGCCCAAGACGTATCGGGTCTTTCATACCTTCGGCAAATTCGAGGATACCGATCATTAACCCCGCCATAATCAGAAGAACGATAAGGATCTTCTGGCCGACACCGAGAGTTTTCTGCATGCGTGTCTTCGTCATGGTTTAAAACCCGGCGAATGGTTCATGATCGGGTTTCTTCTGGAACCCCAGCGCATCCCAACTTTTGGCAAGATCCTGCGGCAATGGCGCAGTGAGTTTCAGGGTTTTTCCGGTGCCCGGATGACGGAATTCCAGCGATCTTGCATGAAGATGCAGACGCTGCGGAATACCGGGTCCCTCAATCGCTGCTTTGGTCCCATATTTCTCATCCCCAAGCAAAGGAAAGCCCATATGGGCGGCATGTACGCGGATCTGGTGCGTGCGACCTGTCTTGGGCATAAAGGCAACAAAGGCAGCCTGCTTTCCGGCAACTTCCATCACTTCGTAGTTGGTGTAAGCCTTCTGTCCTTCCTTTACATCGACAACCATCTTGTCCTTATCGGGGCCGGATGTCCGCTTGAGTATCGGAGCCTTGATTTCACCATTCATATCTTTTGGCACCGGAGATGTAATAGCCCAGTAAATTTTTTTCATGTCACGCCCCTGAAACATCTTCCCTAGGCGGCGAGCCATTTCGGCAGAGCGTGCAAGAACCAGAACACCGGAAGTATCCTTATCAAGGCGGTGAACAAGGCGCGGTTTTACGCCATCGTTGTTGGTCAGAGCCTCCATCATGCCGTCAATATGACGAGCAATGCTCATACCCCCTTGTGTGGCAATACCAGGTGGTTTGTTAATGGCAAGAATATCGCCATCATCATAGATAACAGCTTTAATAATCATCTCTGCATCTTCTTCCCGCAGACGATAACCATCAGCATGGGTCGGTCGATCATCCATCGGCGGCAAGCGAATTTCCTGCCCCGCAACAAGACGTGCATCGGGTTTGGCCCGTTTTCCATCCACGCGGATTTGGCCAGTGCGGAGAAGCTTTTGCGCCATGACGAAGGACATTTCCGGCACGTTCTTCTTCAGCCAGCGATCCAGCCGCTGCCCGTCATCATCTTGCGGGATTGTCATGTGGCGGACGTCAATCATGTGTTTTTCTTTTCTCTTAATTTAGACCAGTAATCGAGGCGCTTGCGGATTTCCCGTTCAAAGCCCCGCTCCGGTGGATTATAAAAATTTTCGCGTTCCATATCATCAGGGAAATAATCCTGCCCGGAAAACGCCTCTTCCGTATCATGATCGTAAGCATAGCCTTCGCTGTAACCCAGATTTTTCATCAACTTGGTCGGCGCATTGAGAATATGTTTGGGTGGCATTAAGGAGCCGGTTTCACGGGCTGCGCGACGCGCAGCCCCAATCGCTTTATAGGCCGCATTGGATTTAGGTGCGGTTGCCATGTAAATAACGGCCTGGGCAATCGCCAGCTCACCTTCCGGGGAGCCAAGACGTTCATACGTTTCCCATGCCGCAATCGCCTGCTGCAAGGCCTGCGGATCGGCAAGACCGATATCTTCCACCGCCATGCGGGTAACACGGCGGGCGATATAACGGGGATCTTCTCCACCCTCAAACATTCTTGAGAGCCAATAAAGCGCTGCGTCGGCATCGCTTCCCCGCACGCTTTTGTGCAAGGCACTGATCAAATTATAATGCGCCTCATCTTTTTTATCATAGAGCGGCGCACGTTTCTGTAAGAGCTTGGATAATCCTTCATTGTCGAGGCTTTTATCCTGTCCCAAAACCTGTTCAGCCAGCGAAAGGGCATAACGCCCATCACCATCTGCCATAGCCTTCAATGTTTCACGGGCCTGTGGCTCCAGCGGCAATTTCTTGCCCGCATCACCTTCCGCCCGTTCTATGATTTGTTCCAACGCCGCATCATCAAGGCGTTTTAGAACCAGAACCTGCGAACGCGATAACAAAGCCCCGTTTAATTCAAAGGAAGGATTCTCCGTTGTCGCTCCGATCAGCGTGATCGTTCCATCTTCCATCACGGGCAGAAATGCATCCTGCTGGGATTTATTGAACCGGTGAATCTCATCCACAAATAATAGCGTGCCCTTGCCATTACGGCGGCGAAGCTTGGCACCCTCAAACACGCGTTTCAGATCGGCAACGCCGGAGAAGATAGCCGAAATTTGTTCGAAATGGAAATCCGTATGGCGAGCTATAATCCTAGCCATAGTGGTCTTACCACAACCGGGCGGGCCCCAGAGAATGATTGAAGGAAGCGTTCCCGCCTCAAGCATGCGGCGAAGGGCACCATCAGGGCCCACAAGATGATCCTGTCCCACCACATCTTCCAGATCCTCAGGACGCAGGCGATCAGCCAGCGGACGGGGTCCACTATCATTCGAAATCGGTGCTTCAAAAAGGTCTGAGCTCATCCCCGTACTATTGAACATACGGTGAACAAAATGCAATCCCAAAAGCTTTCGAGCCTTCAATTAACCGGCGTTAGCGGACCACAATCTGGGTTTTAGCGCCATCACGCTCGATCACAAGGGCAAAGGATCCACCGGCTGTTGCGCGGGAGATCTGCTTTTCCAGGACTGAGACCGAAGGAATAGCTTCCTTACCGATCGAGACAATAATATCACCGGGGCGTAGAACACGCGAAACACGGCCCCCTTGATTTACATCGGTGACGACCACGCCATCCATCTCATTGTGAAGGTTGAGCTCAACCGCCACAGCAGGATTGATATTGGCCACAGTGATGCCATTCAGAACGTGACTACCCTTTAAGGTTTTCTCATCACGAGCAGGTTTGTCCGGCGGGGCAACTGCCTTGACTGTAAAACTCAAAGGCTCGCCCTTACGCAATACATCAATCTTGACCTCCTCACCAAGCGGGACAGTGGCAAGACGGAATTTCATTTCGGCGGGGTCACGAATAGTGCGGCCATTGATGGCTGTCACTACATCCCCCACTTTCATTCCTGCATCCAAAAGCGGGCTGGCGGAATGGACCTTATTGATGAGAACACCAGCAGGGCGATTCATTTCTAGTGAATCTGCAATATCCGCCGTAACTGACTGGCCATTGATACCCATCCAGGCGCGGGCAATAGATTTGGTTGAATGATTACCGCCTTTTTCGGCCGCCACGACGGTCGCGACCATCTCGGAAGGGATCGCAAAGCCAATACCCAAAGATCCACCATTGCGGGAATAAATTGCAGTGTTAATACCGATGACACCGCCATTGATATCGACCAGCGGGCCCCCGGAATTTCCAGGATTGATCGCGGCATCTGTCTGAATAAAGAAATTAAAATCGTTGATGTTGAGGGAAGAACGCGCCAAAGCGGACACAATTCCGCTCGTCACCGTCTGGCCAACGCCGAAAGGGTTGCCAATGGCGATGACGATATCACCCACTTCCAGATTTTCACTGGGTTTTAACGGTGCGAAAGGAAGATCTTCACCCTTGGCATCGATACGAAGAACAGCAAGGTCGGAGCGTTTATCCACCAGAGAAACTCGCGCATCATATTCGCGCCCGTCATTGAGGACGACCATAATTTCCTGCGCTCCATCGACAACATGAGAGTTTGTAATGATCACTCCGCCCGCATCTATAATAACGCCGGAACCCAGTGAGCTTTCAACCTGCTGCCGTGACAAGCCCTGCATATCAAGATTGCCAAAGAATTGCTGGAACAACGGATCGTTCATGAAAGGGCTAACACGCTGCGTTACAACGCGCTTGGTGTAGATGTTGACAACGGCTGGAGATACTTTTTTGACGACAGGGGCAAAGGACATTTGCATCTGTTCGCGCGATTCAGGCGCGGCACGATCCTGGGCAAAAGCGCTGACACCCGCCATGATCAACAGCGCGGCCGAAACCTGAAGAGACCGCATTCCCCATCCATTTTTTCGCAGCATATTGATCATTTCCTTTCGCAAACCACTGGAATTCTAGGGATTTTTTTAGGCCGCGAATAGGGCATGATTATGGCTGTTTTTCTTTGATTTCAGAATTTTCCACGCTATGTTAGGCACATGCGCAAAACAATTTCCGATATCAAATCCCGTAAAGTTCCCGGTGCCGAGCCTGTGGTCTGCCTGACCGCCTACACAGCGCCCATGGCATCCTTGCTCGACCAGCATTGCGATGTCCTTCTTGTGGGCGACAGCGTGGCCATGGTTCTCTATGGCCATCCATCGACTCTGCAAGCCGACATGGAGATGATGATCCGTCATGGGCAAGCCGTTGTCCGGTCTAGCCAGAACGCCCTGATTATCGTTGATATGCCCTTTGGCAGCTATCAGGAAAGCAAGGAAGTTGCCTTCCGTAATGCCGCCACTATCCTGCGTGAAACAGGGGCCGCCGCCGTCAAGATTGAGGGCGGGAGTGAGATGGCAGAAACCATTGAATATTTGTCTCAGCGTGGGATCCCTGTCATGGGCCATATCGGCCTGCAACCGCAATCCGTCAACAGCCTTGGGGGATATAAGGCGCAAGGGCGCGATGATGAAAGCGCACGTACCATTCTGGCCGATGCCAAGGCCGTGGATGCAGCGGGGGCCTTCGCCATTGTAATTGAAGGCGTAGCCGAAACACTAGCTGTAGACATCACCAAAAACGTCTCCTGCCCTACTATAGGCATCGGTGCTTCTGCCGCCTGCGATGGCCAGATACTGGTCAGCGAAGATATGTTGGGCCTGACACAAGGCCGCAAACCAAAATTTGTGAAGGGTTACGCCGATATTTCGGAGGCGATCAGCGCAGCCGTGTCGCAATACGCAGGTGAGGTGAAATCCCGTTCCTTTCCCAACAATGCCTATACCTATGGGGCGAAGAACGAGACTGCACCAATTATCATCGAGATTCCAACGCAGGCAGATAACGAAGACAAGCCTGTACCCTTCGCATCCGTTGTGCTACGCGCCACGCCGAAGCGGTTCGATTGATTTAGTTGATTTGCAGTTTTAAGGCTGGGCCGATGGATTCCGCCACGCTTGAAATCAGGCGCAAGCCCAGCTCAGCGTTGTGATAGATCTCATAATCAAAATCATCGCGGCCAGATTCCAGGATGACCGGATCGTTCGCCATATCAAGAGTCTCTTCAATTTCGTTGAAGAGTTCGACCGCTTCGTCTTCTGTCTCCACAAAGGGTACTAATCCATTTACATTTTCAGCAATTACCAGAAGTTTGGCGCTTACGGCTGAATCATTAATCAAGGCATAGGCTGAAAACTGTGCGGTCAGCTCTGTATAAACTTCCTCAGACGTTGCCTCGGGGCAAGTTTTGGCAATGTGGGCGTTAATGACCCGGACGGCCTTGTCAAAGACGGCGGGTAAAACGATTTGCAATGGCTGATATTCTTTGTGCATGCCGATTTAAATAGCACAGCCCTGCAAATTATGTCAAAAAATTTCATCATAAAAAAACCCCGCACTGGGCGGGGCTTTTTAGAATAATTTAATTAAGCGGCGGCTTTCTTTTTTGCCGGTTTGGCTGGGGCAGCTTCCGCCGCCTCTTCCTCATAATCGCTTTCAACATAGACCGGGCCGCTGTCTTGGCCTTTGGCTGTTACATCGCGGTCAACCAGCTCGATAACCGCCATAGGGGCGTTATCGCCGTAACGGAAGCCGGCCTTCAGAACGCGGGCATAGCCGCCTTGACGATCAGCATAGCGTGTTGCCAGTGTGTCAAACAGTTTGCCCAATTGCGTTTCATCGCGCATACGGGACATTGCCAGACGACGGTTAGCAAGACCACCTTTCTTGCCGAGCGTGATCAGCTTTTCAATGAAAGGTTTCAGTTCTTTTGCCTTTGGCAGTGTCGTAACGATTTGCTCATGCTTAACCAGAGATGCTGCCATGTTGGCCAGCATCGCGAGGCGGTGTTGCGATGTGCGGTTCAGTTTACGTTGTTTCAAACCATGTCTCATGGCGTTTCTCCTTAGTCAGCGGGCTGCCTTGGCAGTCCCATAGCAAATCCCGTTGGCATCAAACGATAGGAAACGGGGGCGGACACAATGTCCTATTTGGAAGCCCCCGTTTCCACGGGGGCAACCGTAATTAGTTCGAGAACGGATCGTCGAGGCGTTTTGCCAGTTCTTCGATATTCTCTGGTGGCCAGCCCTCAACTTGCATGCCGAGGTGCAGACCCATATTGGCCAGAACTTCCTTGATCTCGTTGAGCGACTTGCGGCCAAAGTTTGGCGTACGCAGCATATCGCTTTCCGATTTCTGAACGAGATCGCCAATATAGACAATGTTATCGTTCTTCAGGCAGTTCGCAGAACGGACTGAGAGTTCCAATTCGTCCACTTTGCGCAGCAGGTTGCGGTTGAACGGCAGTTCGTCCGCTTCTTCGCCGCCTTGTGCCGCATCTGGTTCTTCAAAGTTAATGAACACCTGGAGTTGGTCCTGCAGGATGCGGGCAGCATAAGCCACTGCATCTTCAGGGCTGATAACACCATTTGTTTCAATTTGTAGAGTCAGCTTGTCATAGTCTGTGATCTGACCAACGCGCGTATCTTCGATTTCGTAGGACACTTTGCGAACTGGCGAGAAAACGGAGTCGACAGGAATAAGACCAACTGGCGCTTCTTCCGGACGGTTCAGGGCCGCAGGGCGGTAACCTTTACCTGTATTGACGGTCATTTCCATGTTGAACTTCGCGCCCTTGTCCAGTGTGCACAGGACGAGGTCTGGGTTCATGATTTCGATGTCGGCACCAGCCTCGATCATCCCTGCAGTTACTTCGCATGGACCTTCGGCATTAACGCGCATCTTCTTCGGACCTTCAGCATGCATACGCACGGAGATCGCTTTTACGTTCAAAACGATGTCTGTCACGTCTTCGCGAACACCTTCGATGCTCGAGAATTCATGCAGAACGCCTTCAATTTGAATACCTGTTACGGCAGCGCCTTGCAGCGAAGACAACAGGATGCGGCGCAGGGCGTTACCCAGCGTCAAACCAAAGCCGCGTTCCAGCGGTTCAGCAACGATCTTGCCTGTTGTTTTTGCATTAGAGCCGTGATCGATTTCGATCTTTTGCGGCTTAATCAATTCTTGCCAGTTTTTCTGGATCATAGTGATAGTCCCTTTCCTATTAACGTCATCCGGTTCTTAGCCGGCCTCTGGTTAGTTGGCTGCACGAAACCCTCCGCGCAGCCATATTCTTTTATTAGACCCGGCGACGCTTGCGCGGGCGGCAACCGTTGTGTGGAACTGGCGTGATGTCCTTGATCGCACGGATCGTCAGGCCAATCATGCCAATGGCGCGCAGTGCGGATTCACGGCCTGAGCCTGGACCCTTCACTTCCACGTATACTTCTTTCATACCGTGTTCCTGTGCCTTACGGCCTGCATCTTCAGCGGCAAGCTGAGCAGCGTACGGAGTGGATTTACGGGAGCCCTTGAAACCGACGAGACCGGCGGAGCACCACGAAATCGTGTTGCCCTGATCATCCGTGATGGTGACATGGGTGTTGTTGAAAGTTGCGTTAACGTGAACGACACCAGTGGTGATGTTCTTTTTAACTTTTTTGGCGGGTTTTGCGCCTGCTGCTGGTTTAG
>CAZUYV010000016.1:0-13693 GCA_964624435.1 uncultured Micavibrio sp.
GGCGCAAACTGGCCGATCAGGAGTTTGCCGGACGGCATGGCGGCGACATCATTGGCGCCCGCCTGAACCTTCAACACCACATCGGCACCGGAAAAAGCCTCGGCGGCCGAGGAGACCAGCGTCGCGCCAGCATCTTCAAAGGCCTTATCCGTGAAGGAGGCGGCCGTGCCCGCGCCGCGTTCGATCACGATTTTTGCGCCCAGAGCCGTCAATTTTTTGACGGTTTCGGGTGACGCTGCCACGCGTTTTTCGTGGTCTGCAGTTTCCTTAACGATGGCAATGGTGACGGCCACGGGGCAACTCCTGCTTGAAATTGGAAGATACAAAGCACCATGCATCAAGGAGGACGATTTGTGAAGGGCCTAGCGCCTTGTTTTTCCATGGCTATCAACAAGAAAGGAATGTAAAAAGCCAACTCTCGATTGTCACCCCCGCCTTGTGCGGGGGTCTGGTTTTTCGGATCCCCGCCGTGCTAGCCCGCTGCGCGGACGCCGCGGGGATGACAAGTGGAGTAACCACCTGACTTTCCTACAGCATTTACCTTGCGGAATCGCGCCGAACTGCTAAGATTCTTGTCAGTATGCTTCGCATGCGCCGCCTATCCAGTTCTGGAAATTGTCTATGAAAAATAACGGTCGCTTTTTGTATGTCCTGACCGGTGTCATCGCAATGATGATGCCGTCTTATGCACATGCCGAAACAATGCGCGAAGCCGTTGAATCCGCCTTGCTCAGCCATCCTGCGATTGATGTTGCCAAAGCCAAGCATCAGGGCACGGAGGAAGATGAGAGCGAGCAATTTTCCAACCTCTTTCCGGAAATCCAGACAACCATGACCGGCGGACGCGTCTATGGCGACAATGCGACATCGCGCGGCCTGACCGTTTCACGCGGCGCGGCCTATTCTTGGTTGTGGGAAGGTTCTGCCTCCCTGACCCAGCCGATTTTCAACGGCTTTGAAACCTATAACCGGATCGATGCCGCGCAAGCGCGGGAAAGCGCGGCGGAATTTACGCTGGCCGATACCCGCCAGACCATCGCGTTGCAGGCAGGGCAGGCTTACTTGAATGTTTTGCGTGCGCAGGAAGCGCTGGCCAAAACCAAATCCTATCAGGAACGCATTGCCGACTACCTCAACCGTATCAAGGTTATGGTGGATAGCGGCGCCGCCGATGACACCGAAACCGCGCAGGCGAAAAATATCCAGGCGATGCTGGAAAACACCGTGGCCGAAATGGAAGGGCAGGTGAAAACCGCCTATGCCGATTATGTCGAGAGCACAGGGTCAATGCCGCGCGCCGAGCTGAAAAAAGTGAGCGTCGAAAAATCGAGCCTGCTTTCAACACCGGATGAAGCCATTGTCTATGCGGATTCCTATCACCCGCTGATCCTGTCGGCCAAAAAAGAAATTGAAGCCGAGGACGAAGAAGTCAGCGCCGAGAAGGGTGTTTTGTTCCCCGATCTGGATGGCGAGCTTTCCTACCTGAAGCGCGACCAGAAAGAAGAAATCGGCGGCGAAGCGATCGACACGCGCGCCGTGATGCGCATGAGCTGGGGTTTTTCCACCGGCGGTGCGCAATTGGCCCGTATTCGTAAATCCAAGGCCGAACGGTCCGAAGCGATGGCCCGTGCAGCGCAAACACAGCGGCAGGTAGAGCGCGATATCCGCCGTGCCTATGCCGAATATGAAACGGCCAGCAAACAAAAAGAATTGAATGCGTCGCGCGCCAAGATTTCACGCGAATTGTTTGAAACCTACGAAAAACAATTCGAGGCCAGCAAGGTTCGGCTTTTGCAATTGATGCAGGCGGAAAACCAATTGTTCACGACTGAACTGGAACAGATCAATTCCGATTACCGTGTGATGATGGCGGAACTGACAACGCTCGCCAGTTCCGGGCGTTTGCTCTCCGCCCTGAATGTTGAAGATGGCACTGTGGCGGCCGTGGTTAATCCCGAAGAGGTAACGGCCATCGTTACGCCTGTCGCCGCTACGGCTGAGCCTGTTGCCGCCGATGTAAAAACAGTAGAAGAGCCAGTCACGCCTGCAACCAAGCTTGAACAAAGTGTCGGCGCATCGCCCGCGGGTAAGTAATGGCAACGGACACACCAGACAAAACCGGAATGTCGGGTCAGAAAATAGACCCGTTATTATCCTGCCTCGTTTTTCTGACATCTTATTTCGGTCACGCCAAGTCGGCGCAGGCGATTACCGCTGGCCTTGCCTATGATGAAAAGAATATGGGCCCGAACCTATTCTGCGAAGCCGCGGAGAAAAGCGGGTTGCGGGCCAAGATTGTCCACCGCGACAAGATCAAAAAAATTCTCGCGCCTGTTTTGCCCGCTGTCATTATCCTGAACGACAATCAGGCTTGTGTGCTGCTGAGTTTTAGCCGCGATGAACATTCCGCCACGATCTGGTCGCCGGAGACAGGGGCGGAGCGTTCGGTGAAATTGACCGACCTCAAGCAGGCCTATACCGGCTACGCTATTTTCATTCACCCACGCCCCGAGCTTGCCAATCCTGATGCGCCGAACACGGATGATGCCGACCGTCACTGGTTCTGGGGCCCGATGTGGATGGTGCGGGATATTTACTGGAACGTGATTATCGCAGCGATCCTCATCAACCTGTTCGCGCTGACCAGTCCTATTTTCATGATGAACATCTATAACCGCGTGCTCCCCAACAACGCGATGGAAACGGGATGGGTGCTCGCCATCGGCGCGATCAGCGTGTTCACGTTCGATATCATCATGCGCATCCTGCGCGGATATTTTATCGATATCGCGGGTCGCCGCGTGGATGTGATTGCCGCACGCCGGATTTACGATCAACTGATCAACATGAAACTGGCAGGCCGCCCGAAATCATCCGGTGCGTTTGCCAACATGCTGCGTGATTTTGACTCGGTGCGCGATTTCACCACATCGGCGACACTGACCGGGCTTGTCGATCTTCCCTTTACATTATTGTTCCTGATCGTTATCTGGCTGCTCGGCGGTTCCATCGCCTTTATGCTGGTGGGGTTGATCATTCTCGTCGCCATCGCCGGCATGGCGTTGCAGGTTCCGCTAAAAAACCTTGTCCGCAAATCATCGAAATCAGCAGAAGCGAAACATGGTCTCCTCGTTGAAACCATTCATGGCCTCGAAACCATCAAGGCGATTGGCGCCGATGGCCGCCTTCGCGCGAAGTACGGCGCGCAGGTCGCGGAGAATGCATATTATTCCCAAGGGTCGCGTTTCGTATCCGGTCTTGGCGTTAACATTGCCAACTTTTTGCAGCAGGTTGCCTCGATCCTTATTATCCTGATGGGGATGTACATGATCCCCGAAGGGACGATGACGGTGGGGGCGTTGATCGCCACCGTTATGCTCGGTGGACGCGCGATTGCGCCAATCGGTTCCATCGCCAGTTTGATGAGCCGGTATCATTCCGCCCGGTCCGCGATGAAGACCATCGATGAGATCATGGCCAAGCCTGTCGAGCGTCCGAACCATGCCAAGTTCCTGCATCGCCCGGACCTCAAGGGCAAAATCGTTTTCAAACAAGTGTCCTTCGCTTATCCCGGCTCTCCGCGCAAATCGCTCGACAATGTGTCCTTCAGCATTGAGCCGGGTGAGAAGGTCGGGATTATCGGACGGATCGGTTCCGGCAAGTCCACCATCGCCCGTTTGATTATGGGGCTATATGATCCGACCGAAGGCACGATGCTGATCGACGATACGGATTACCGCCAGATCGACCCGGCCGATTTGCGCCGCAACGTTGCCTATATCGCGCAGGATGTTGTGCTGTTCAACGGCACCGTGCGCGACAACATCACCGCCAGCGTGCCACACGCGACGGAGGAAGACATCTTGATGGTGGCCAAAGCCGCCGGCGTGCATGAATTTATTTCGCGTCACCCGATGGGTTATGACGCGCCGGTCGGTGAGGGCGGGGAAGGCCTTTCCGGCGGACAGCGCCAGACCATTGCGCTCGCCCGGGCTATGTTGCTCAAGCCCAATATGTTTGTCTGCGATGAGCCGACCAACGCGATGGATGTTCAGGCCGAACAATCCTTCACCAACCATATTGCCACCTATTCGAAAAACAAGACATTGATCCTCATCACGCACCGCCCGCAATTGCTGCCCATCGTTGACCGCCTGATCCTGATTGATCAGGGACGCGTTCTTGCCGATGGTCCGCGCGATAAGGTGCTGGAAACCATTGCCCGTGGTCTGGAGGTTCCCAAATGAGAGCCGATACAAACGAAGACACCGAATTTATGGATGAACTGGAGGCCGCGGTCCGCCTGCGCCCATCCGTGACATCGAACCTGATGCTGATCAGCGTTTCGGCGCTGGTGTTCATCCTTCTGGTCTGGGCGATCTTTTCCAAGATTGATGAAATGACGCATGGGGAGGGGCAGGTTGTTCCGACATCCGAAATTCAGATCGTGCAGAGCCTTGAAGGTGGCGTGTTGAAAGAATTGCTCGTCCATGAAGGCGAGATGGTCAAGAAAGGCCAGATCCTGATGAAAATCAGCGATGTCGCATCGGCATCGGAAGAGCGCGGTGGAGAGGCACGGAAGGAATCGCTGCTGGCCAAGAAAGCGCGATTAGAGGCGGAAGCCAACAGCACACCGTTTACCTTGCCCAAGGACCTTGCCGAGAAGAACCCGGACATCGCCCGTAATGAGCAGGAATTGTACAAATCGCGCCAGCGCGAACTGGAGAACGCCAAATCGATCCTGAACAATCGCATCGAAAGCGCGCAATCGCAGATGTCAGAAGTGTCGGCCAAGATTTCCCGCCTGTCGGAAAGCAAGAAGCTGGTTCAGCAGGAATTGAATATCACGAGCAAGATGGTGGAGCAGCGCGCCGTGCCCAAGCTCGATGAAATTCGCCTGTCCCGCGAGCTCAATGATATCAGCGGCCAGATGAATGAAGCGGCGCAGGAACGCGCTGGCCTTGATGCCGAGCTCCGCGCCGCGCAGAAAGAACGCGAAGACCAGGATTCAAAATTCAGATCGCAAGCACTCGGTGAACTCAACGATATCCAGACGCAGCTATCGCAGATCAGTGAAAGCCTGAATGCGATTGGCGACCGGGTGGACCGGTCCGAACTGCGCAGCCCCGTGGATGGGGTCGTCAACAAGGTTACCTTGAAAACAATTGGCGGTGTGGTAGAACCCGCGATGAAACTGCTGGAAATCGTCCCGCTCGATGATGAACTCAAAATCATTGCCCGTGTAGCGCCAAGCGAGATTGCTTTTCTGCGCCCCGGTCAGCCAGTGAAGGTCAAGATTTCCGCGTATGATCCGCAGCGTTATGGATCGCTGGATGGTGAACTGGTTCGCCTTGGCGCCAACAGCGTGACGGATTCCAAGGGCAATATCTTCTTTGAAATCGAAGTGCGTACGAAACAAAACCATCTTGGCACCGCCGATAAACCATTGCCCATCACGCCCGGCATGGTCGCACAGACCGAAATTATCACGGGTGATCGTTCCATCCTCGAATATCTGATGAAACCGGTTCTGCGAGCGAAGGACAGGGCGCTGACCGAGCGATGATCAAGTTCCTGACCAACAAGTGGGTGCATTTCCTCGTTCTTTTCGCCCTCTTGATTGGCGGCGTTTATTTCAGCGGATCGAACCACGAACTGCGCAAGCGCCTGCAATATGCCACCTTCGATACCTATAACAAAATCAAGCCGCGCGAAGCTTCAGACCGTGTTGTTATCATCGATCTTGATGAGGAATCGATCAAGAAACTGGGGCAATGGCCATGGCCGCGCAGCGTTATGGCGCAACTTGTCACCAATTTGAAAGACCTTGGGGCGAAAGTCATTGCCTTCGATATCGTGTTTGCAGAAGCCGACCGTACATCGCCCGCGCGCATTGCCCAAACTCTTCCCCAAGGGGATGAATATGCGCCAGTGAAAACGGCGCTCGATGCATTGCCCGACAATGATGCGATTTTTGCCAAGGCGATTGAAGATGCCGGGAATGTTGTGACTGGCTTTACCCGTGCGCGGCCGGAAGAGACATTGCGCCGCCCGTATCAGGCCGGCAAGCCCGTTTTCATCATGAAGGACAACACGCCGTTTTTTGAAAATACTTTTGCCGCACCGGGCGTTGCCGAAAACCTTCCTGAATTTTCCAGCGTTGCAGCAGGCAATGGAAGCTTTATGGCGACGCCGGATGTAGACGGCATTATCCGCCAGGTATCGTTGCTCGTGCGCTATCCGCCGGAAAAACTGGGGGGGATTGAGCCGGAGCTTTACCCGATGTTGGGGCTGGAGGCGCTGCGCGTTGATATCAACAAAAAGGCGCGGCTGATGATCAAGCCCAATGCCGACAAGGATGCGCTCGATACCAATTACCTGATCAAGATTGCCAATTCCAATGTGCCAGTTGAAAGCGATGGCAAGCTCTGGGTGTATTACCGCCATATCGATCAGAGTGAGTATATTTCGGCGCAGCGCCTGTTTGATCCTGAACAAACCGATGAGTTGCGCCGCCGCCTCGACGGGAAAATTGTTTTTGTCGGGACCAGTGCCGAGGGGCTTCGTGATATCCGCTCCACCCCGCTCGATATTTTCGTTCCCGGCGTCGAGGTTCACGTGAATGTGGTCGAGCAGATTCTGCAGGGTAAATATTTGAAACGTCCCGCCGTTGTCGCCGGGGTGGAAGCCGCCATTATCGGGATCGCCGGGTTTTTGATCATTGTTTTTGCGCCCTTTGCCAATGCCATCTTGCTGGCCTTCCTGACATCTTTGCTCATGGGATCCATGTTCTGGGGATCGTGGGAAGCCTTTAGCCGCGAAGGGGTTTTGCTCGATCCGGTTTATCCAAGTATCTGTCTTTCGCTGTTGTTCCTTGTGTCATCCCTGTTCAGCTATGTTCGGTCCGAAGCGGAGCGGCGGCAGGTGCGCACGGCCTTTGGTCTTTATATTTCCCCGGCCTTTATGAATGAGCTGACGAAGAATCCCGACAAGTTGAAACTCGGCGGGGAGGTGCGCGACCTCACTGTCATGTTCACCGATATCCGTAACTTCACAGCGATTTCTGAACATCTGTCGCCGGAAGAGTTAATCCACCTGATGAATGATTTCCTGACGCCGATGTCGGACCTTGTCATGCAAAACCGCGGCACGATCGACAAATATATGGGAGACGCCATGATGGCGTTCTGGAATGCACCACTGGATGACGAAGAACATGCGCGCCATGCCTGTCTCACCGCCCTTAAAATGTCTGATGCGCTGGTGCCCGTAAACGCCGCCGTGAAAGCGAAGGCGGAAGCCGAAGGGCGCGTGCCCGTTCTGTTGAATGCCGGGATCGGGATCAATACCGGGCCCTGTTCGGTCGGCAACATGGGGTCGCGTCAGCGTTTCGCCTATTCGGCACTGGGCGATGCCGTCAATCTGGCGTCACGTCTTGAAAGCCAGACCAAAGTCTATGGCACGAATATATTGGTGGGGGAGGAGACGCATATCCTTGCCCCTAATCTCGCGATGCTGGAACTTGATGTCATCCGCGTGAAAGGCAAGGAAAAGCCGGTGCGGATTTATGCCCTGCAAGGCGATGAAACGCTGGCGCAGGATGCCGACTATAGGAAATGGCAGGAAGCGCATAGGGCCATGCTGACAGGTTACCGGACACAAAAATGGGATGATGCCTTTCAGAGCATGTTGACAGCCCGTTCGTTGTCGCAGGGGAAGATGGAAAAATATTACGATCTTTACGCGCAGCGTATTACTGACCTCATGAAAACCGTCCCACTCAAGGAGTGGGACGGGGTCTTCGTCGCCAAGGAAAAATAAATCTTATTAGTGAACGTCAACAGCGACGTTGTTTTCAATCAACAGCGTGTAACCGCCAATTTTGAAAGTGTCGAACTGGGTTGATACTGTTGTGTCTGTCGAGGTAACAGAGGCAGAGCCGCTATAGGTTTCCAGTGCTGCATCAATCTGCGTAGAACTGGCATTCATAATATCGGTCGCATAACCCGCATCGATGATCAGCTTACTGCCCGCCAGGCCGGCAGATGTGATTTTCAGGTAACCGGAAGAGTTGCTGCCTGTATCGCCATCGCTGGTTTTAAGCATGTTGAAAATATTTTCCAGTGTCAGCGTAATGGTTGTGTTGGCGTTGTTAAACTGGAGTTTTTCAATTCCAGATATCTGTTCGAAATTGACGTTGCTGAAATCCAGATTCTGGTTGGCCAGAATGGTGTCATAGCCTGTGCCACCGTCAATTGCGCGGAACGTCGTGTTGTTCAGGATGATGGAATCTTCACCTGCACCAGCATGCATGCTGACGCCTGTCCTGTTGCCATCATCCATGGAATTTGCCGTTACGGTTCCGACCATGGCCTGACCGTTCGCGGTTGCGGCGTTCTGTAGTGGAGCGTCGTTACGGACATCACGACCATAGACGGTGATAATCCCGCCATTCCCGCCAATAGAGCCATTGAGATCCGGCACGCCAATCGCGAAGTCATCGCGGCCATCGCCGTTCACATCGCCAATACCGGAAATTTCGAGTTCATTGGTATTGTTGGCACCGTTATATTTCATTTCGAGGGCGTTCAGCGGGTCCTTCAGGTAATCGAAGGAAAGAATAGGGGCCGCGCCATCTTTTCCGTAAACGACATAGAGTTTTGTTTCATTGGCGTTTGCCAGAGAGACGGCAAAATCATCGAAACCATCGCCGTTAAAATCACCGATGCCGCCGGCACCATTGATTTCATAGCCGCCGCCATTCAGATTAATAGTAGCGCCTGCCGTTCCACCACTGGCGCCGCCCATAATGAAGCGCATGGACATATCGCTACCCGATGCCAGAAGGTCGGAATAACCATCGCCGTTGATATCGCCGAGCGAGAGGATTTCAGAACCGAAACCTTGTCCTGCCGCACCGACAATATGCGTTGTTGACGGGCCAGAGCTGCCATTCGCATGGCCATAAACGATATCGACATAGCCAGCGCCACCCGGGGCGCCGACAGCGTAGTCGGAATAACCATCACCGTTGACGTCACCGACACCGCGAACGCTTGCGCCATAGACGGACGATGTTGTTCCCTGTGTTACCTCGGTATGGCCGGATGTGGACGCTGTGTTGGTAATATCATCTGTCCATGAATTTCCGCCCTTGATCAGGTATGTGCGACCCATACCGCTGGAGGCCCCTGGGGCGCCAACGATAACATCGGCAAAACCATCATTGTTAAAATCGCCCACACCAGAAATGGAGGAGCCAATCTGATCGCCAGCAACGCCGCCGGTCAGGAAGGTAATGTTGTCAGATGTGGTGCCCGTACCGCTTATGATATAGGCATTCCCCGAACCCGCTGCCCCAATCAGGGCACCGGCCTGGCCGACCGCGTAGTCATCTTTACCATCGCCGTTATAATCGCCGATCCCGGTCACAATTGTATTGAGATTGGCAAGCGTGGTGCCGGGGTTCGTAAGAGGAGTCATTGCGCCCAGAGAAGTCAGAGGACCATCGGCATACTGGCCATTTTGACCATGGACGAGATAAGAAAGGTTCTGACCAGCCGTTGGCGAGTTGTTGCTGACGATGAAATCGGCAAAGCCGTCGCGATCCACATCGCCAAGGGCGGAGATCGAATAACCGAACTGATTGTTGATCGTGTCCGTGATATGCGAAACACCAGCCGCAGCAGGATTCGAAAGGTCGAGAGTCATCATATTGGCATCATGGACCACCGGTGTGATCGGGGCTGATGTCGTGCGGCCATCGCTTGATACAGCAACAACACCAAAGCTGCCCAGTTGTAATGTCTCAAGCGAGGAGTGGAGGTGGTTTGCGCCCGCGGCTGTCAGGCGTACTGTTCCATCCGTGCCGATGCTGTAGAATCCATTATCGGATGTGTATGTACCATTGGCGAATTTATAAGAAACGCCAGTTGAGTTTGCAGAGAATGTCCCAACAACTTGGTTTTCATCAGCGGTATCCAGAAGATTGGTCGCTGTAAAGGCAATCGCCAGAGCGGTTACCGCAGGCGTTGTTGTCGTTGGCTGTGTGACAACCGGTGGCGGAGTGTTCGTCACGGGCGGTGGAGGCGGTGCTGTTACAGGTGGCGGTGCCATTGTTACAGGTGCCGTAGGGGCCGTTACAGGTGCATGCGCAGTCGTGCCGCCTGTCGAAGGTTGACCGGCAACGGTCTGGCTGCTTGGCAGACCACTATTGGTATTGTTATCAAGTGTAACGATATCCTGAACAGGGGCCGGGGCAGGTGCTTCCGGAGCGGGCTGAGTCTGCTGGGCCGCTTCCTGTGTCTGTTGCGGAGCCTGATCGGCCTTGGCACCATCATCAGACGGAGCCTGCGTTTGTGGGGCCTGGTTTTGTGGTTGTGGTTGCTGACCTTGTTCATTTGCGGTTTCGCCGATCACACTGAACAGGGATGGCAAAACAGATCCCACGCTATTGAATTTCGTGTTGATTTCAGAAGCCGGAACAACGCCCATTTCTTTCATCGGTTGATCGAAGCCGCCAAGGCGGATTGTTTCGAACTGTTGCGACAGGGTTGCTTCCATCGAACCGTTCTTAACAACAATCGCGCCTTCGAGAACGGAGATATTGCTTTCACCGCCCGGGTTGATTTCCCCGGCGATAACGGTTCCACGGATACCGATAGAACCGACAGGTGTATCGATCTGAACATCATCCGGATCATCACGGCCAATCAGGCCGGAGGTGAACACGAACAGGCCGCGCAGAACAGACAGGTTTGTCGTGCCGCTTTCGCTCGATGGGTCGAATGTATATTGATCAACCGCAATCTTGGCGTTCTTGCTGATCGCCATGCTGGTTTCATCGATGAACACGATGTTGACCGCGCCAGCTTCGTCAGTCTCGATAATATCGCCTTGATAAATAGGCGTACCGGCGGTGACGGTTTCAACAGTTCCATCGGCGCGGGTCACGGTGGCATTGCCTTTGACTTCTTCAACAGCGCCAACAGGGCTTTCATCCGTGGCGGTGCCGTTGGCGGCAAATTCAGCAGGAGAGCGGGCAAAAGCGTCAACAAGGTTTGGAGTCAGGGCCGCGCCATCGGGAGATTGAAGAAGAGGGGCAGGGTCTGCGCTGAAATATCCTTCGATTACGGCGGTCTGGCCATCCGGCGTTTGCAGGACCAGATCATCGCCATCCTTGGTCATGGTGGCTTCGCTGATGAAGGCATGGGACGGCAGTTCGACACGGTCTTGGCCATGCGCTTGAAACTTCAGCGTATCTTGCGTCGCGTCGTGTTGATCGCCTTTGGAATCCACGGTGGTCAGCGCCATTTTTATTCCCCAATCCCCAAACAAAATTCGTTTTTAAAATCAATAAAATGGACGTGGTTACCCCACATCTAACCTTATCAGTTTATAGGCAAACGTTTAAGGAGTTTTAAAAATTAGACCAAATTTTATTGAAAATAATGGTAAAGTTTTAATTAATAAACTTTGTGCTCTTTGGCCCATTCGGACAGGATTTCGGTCATCTCTTTTTCCGGTTTCGGACGGCAGAAATGATATCCCTGGGCACGTTCGCAGCCCATGTCGAGAAGCGCCTTGGCTTCTTCGGCCTGTTCAACGCCTTCGGCGATGATTTTCATGTTCATGTTGGTGCCGAGCGCCACGATGGATTTGACGAGTTCGAGCGATGGCTTATCCGACAGCATATTGCGGATAAAGCTCTGGTCGATTTTCAAGGTGTTGATCGGGTAGTAGTGAAGATAGGAGAGGGATGAATAACCCGTCCCGAAGTCATCGATGGAAATGCCGAGGCCGGCCTTGCGGCAGAGCGTCAAAGTGTCCTTGGCGTTCTGTGGCTGGTTCATCAAAAGGCGTTCGGTAATTTCAAGGTGAACCTTGTGTGGTTCGATGTCTGTTTCCGACAGGATCGAATAAAGCTGATCAAGGAAATTTTCTTCGGCGAAGTCGGTGCTGGAGAAGTTCACGCTCATGAACAAATCGCGCTCGATACCAACGCGCGATTCCATACGCTTCAACGCACGGCAGGCTTCACGCAAGGCCCAGCGGCTGGCTTCAACAATCAAACCGCTATCTTCCGCGATAGGAATGAAGACGGCCGGGGAGATATTGCCCTTTTCAGGGTGGTTCCAGCGCATCAGCGCTTCGAACCCATCCACTTGTCCGGTGGCGAGATTGACGATGGGCTGGTAATGCAGTGAAAGTTGATCCGTACCAATCGCGGCGCGGAATTCATTGGCCATGATAATGCTTTCGACAGCATTGGCGTTTTCAAGATAGCCGCGTTCCAGTTCTTCCGGTGTGGGGTAGGAGGCGGATTCTTTTAAGATCGCGGCGCGTGTCAGCATGTCACGGTAACGTGTCAGAATCACTTGCGAGATAATCTGGACAACAGGATCTGTTGTTTTGAGGCGACGATTAAAGTCTGCCTTGGAAATTTCGAGAAGGCTGCATTCTTCCAGCGCCTTGATGGTGGCGATGCGCGGTTCGTTATCGACCAGCGCCATTTCACCGATGATGGTTCCGGGGCCGCGTGTACCGACGCGGTGAATCAAACCATTGGCTTTTTCCATCAGAATTTCAACACGGCCTTTTTCGATGATGTAGGCGTTTTCGCCCGCATCACCCTGACGCATGATAATCTCGCCCGGCTTTACAATTTTGCGTGTCTGTATTCCGTCCATAGTCGCAATGCCAATCAATTGATTTGGTTTAGGAAGTGCTTACTTATGAGTACACTATGCGGCGAAAAGGGTTAGAAGTTGGTTAATGATGGGTGGATTTTTGAACGAAATCAACCGCGAATACGTTTTTCCTGCCTTGGCATCCCCCCGCAATCGGGGCATAATAACGGGGTATTTGTTAAAAGATTGTTTTATGCATGACCCCGCTTTCCCTCATCCTTTTATATAGTCTTTTCCGCCTCAAGCATTTTGTCTGTGATTTCCTGCTCCAGACGGACTGGATGGCCCACACCAAAGGCAAGCCGGGACGGGAAGGGTATCAAGCGCTGTTTATCCATGCCGGTATTCACGCCATCGGCACTTTGCTGATTGTGTTGTTGTTTGCGCCGTCCCTGTGGTGGCTGGGTTTGCTGGACTTTGCTGTTCACAGTATGGTTGACCGGATCAAAGGCTATTTCACCTATAAAAAGGGATGGACGCCCAAGGACACGATCTTCTGGTGGACGCTGGGTGCGGATCAAGAGGCCCATAATTTCACCCATCTGGCCTACATTATATATATATGTGTGGCGCTCGGCGGAATTCACTAAACTTCCCGTTGACAAAACCCGCGGCAAACCGCTATTGTCCGGCAGATTTTAAGAATTCCAGACGAAAGACAAGACCATGAAAGTCGTTAACTCTTTGAAAACATTGAAAACACGTGACCGTAACTGCCGCGTTATCCGCCGCCGTGGCCGCACTTATGTGATCAATAAAGTGAACAAGCGTTTCAAAGCCCGCCAAGGCTAATCGCAATTCCCCATTGTTGGGAGTGGAAGAGTCCGTAAATGCGTTTACGGGCTTTTTTGTTTGTCTTGACATCGCCGTAAATATATAGGAATATAATCCTCAATAAGCGCCCGGAGTCCGTCTCCCGGGCGTTTCGCTTTTTTCAGGATATTCCTCAACATGACAGACATAAATTTCGCGGAGGCCAAGAGCTTCCGCCTCGACCCGCTTTC
>CAZUYV010000017.1:0-13645 GCA_964624435.1 uncultured Micavibrio sp.
GTGGTCAGCCAGTATTCCACCGGTTCATCGGCATTGGGATCGTCTACTGAATCCCGGCCTTCATGGTCCTTGCGGAAGGAACTGCTGAGTGTCAGGTCGGTGCCATAATCGAGATCCAGCCGTCCGCCCGCACTGAAATTGAAATCTTCAAAATTTTCGTTGTCATTGTCGTTGTAATAACCCAGCGATCCGCCGACGCTCATAAACAACGCGTGCAAATCAAAATCGGACACCGCCGAGAAGGACGGGTTTACGACAGTGATAAAATCCGACTTGGTGTTGGTTTCGTCACGATAGACGTTGTCATCATACGTTTCGCTGACGGCGATACCGGGAGAAAAGAGGAAGGAGCCAACACGAAGGCCATGAGGTTCCAGTTTAAATTTCGCCTGATCGACCACATTGATAATGTCATCCGCAGCGCGAGCCGCCATAGGCGCAGTCATGCCCAGCAGCAAACCAAGCAGGCCGCAGGCAATTCCGTATCGTTGTCCTATGATCGTTTTCAATTCCATCGATCTGTCTTTAACGTCCCGTCCGTTTTTCCGTTAACGAATGTGCGCCCATATGGTAAACCGCGCCTTAATACTCGCGTCTTTTTACCTTATGTAAACGATAAGGAAAAGGTTTCTTTACCCAATGATTGCTGTAGCATCCCTGAAACCAAAAATCTAAACTTATTCAAGATGATGAACAACGCCACCTTAGCCCTGTCAAACCACCTTGCCATTATTCCCGCAGCCGAGGACAAGGCTGCCCTGCTAGGGTCTCTTGCACCGTCAGTCCTACAAAAGCCGGTCCGGGTGGCTTTTGTCAACGCCCACGCGGTCAATCTGTCTCACCGCGACCCCGCTTTTTTAACCGACCTGCTCGATTGCGGTTACCTGCTGCGCGATGGATCAGGCATGAAGATCCTGTTCAAAATACTGGGCAAGGATCCCGGTCTTAACCTTAACGGGACCGATTTCATCCCGGACCTGATTGACCTCTATCATGGCAGCCCTATTGCCCTGATGGGAACCAGCGGTCCTTATCTTGATAGCGCTGCCGCGGTGATTACAGCCCGCGAAGGCCATGTTGTTGCGAAGATCGATGGGTTCCAAGGACCGGAAGATTATCTAACCCTCGCCCGCCAGACACGCCCAGCCCTTATTATCCTCGCCATGGGCATGCCCAAACAGGAACGCATCGCATCGTATTTATCGCAAAACCTTGGCTATCCCTGCCTGATTGTCTGTGGCGGTGCCATCCTCGATTTCATGGGCGGCAAGGTCAAACGGGCCCCCGCTTTGTTCCGAAAACTCGGATTAGAGTGGATTTATCGTCTTTTAAGTGAACCAAAACGCCTGTTCGGGCGTTATGTGATCGGCAATGCCGTCTTTCTTGGACGGGCGCTTGTTGCCTTCCTGCAGACAAGATAGGTAAAAAACGACCCCGGACCCTGATTTTTCAAGCGAAACGCTTGGTTAAAACGGCTTTTTGGGTTATAGATCAGTGGTTTTTCGTAAAGAAATTTTGCAAGCGCCTGACAAAGGATATGTAACTATGCCAGACCTGAAAATTGTTCATATTGCCCGTTTTTTCATTGTTGCCGCCTTTTTAACCCTCGCTGCCTGTCAGACCGTTCCCCCGGTGACACCGCGCGATCAGTTGCCTCAGGATGGTGCCTTGTTACGCCTTTCCCCCGGCGATAAAATTAATCTCATCGTTTATGGCGAAGAGACGCTGAGCAACACTTACATGCTGGATGAAGATGGCAACATCAACGTTCCATTGGCTGGTGTTGTTAAAGCGGGCGGCCTGACCAAAAAGGACCTGCAGGATAAAATCGCAGACATCCTTCTCAATGAAGGTTACCAGCAGAAACCTTATGTAACGGTGGAGATCAACGCGCTTCGCCCATTCTATATTAATGGTGAAATCGGCTCGGCCGGCAGCTACCCCTATCAGCCGACGTTGGATATTTTCCAGGCCGTTGCGATTGCCGGCGGTTTTACACCGCGAGCCGATGAAGGCAAAATCCTTGTCACCCGTACCAAGGACGGTCAGAAGTACCGCTTTTACGCCAACGCGGATACGCCTGTTTGGCCCGGAGATTCCATCATGGTGTACCAGCGTTTGTTCTAACAGGGCCATCTCTTGAGCACACTGCTGCGATGCATTATACTGGCGCCTATCCAATAACAAAGGAAGCAAGTGACAATGTCATTGATCGCCCAAAACCTTGAAGATGAAGTCGTGCTCGACCAGCCTTATGTGGTGAAGCATCATGCCTGTGTGCCTTTTCGCAGCGTTGCCTTGCGCACCGCCATAGATGGTCTCTCACTCTTTGTTTCCTTCTTCCTGTCGGTTGCCTTTGCAGGTTACGTCTCATCTCTGATCGGCAGCACGCCCATCACCATGGATTACATTATTGTCAGTGAGCGCCACAAAGTCTTTGGCCTTCTGGCAGGGCTCGTGGTCTTCCTGTTTTTCAGCAAAGGGCACTACACCAACCGTTTCCCCTGGTGGTCACAGGTGCAGTTCATCACCAGCCTGATCGCCTTCATGGTTGTGATTGACGGCTTCATCAGCTTCGCTCTGGAGCTTTATTTTTCCCGCCTCGTGATTGTTCTTAACTGGGCGTTTGCCTTTGGCTTTATCCTCGCGGGTCGCCATCTTGCCTACCTGATCCAGAAAGATGCGGCCTATTGGCGCGTACCGACCATCGTGATTGGCGATTCCGCCGCCGTGTCCGATGTTTTATATGCCCTGAAGGGCGATCCATCGACTGGCTATATCCCGCACACAGTTTTCCTTCGTGGGCGCAACAGCGAAGAATTCAGCCTTGAGAATATCCCGGCCAAATTCCGCGATATCAATGTCTATGAAGACAACGACAATTTTGACCAGTATATCCTGGCGCACCCGGACAATTACTACATCATCTCGCTCGAATCCTTCCGTGGTGACAAACGCGATGACGTGATCCGCGCCCTCGATAAGGCCGAGGCCCGTTACGCCATCATCCCAGCCATCGCCGGGATCAGCCTGTATGATATGGAGCCACGATATTTCTTTGGACAGGATGTCATGTTCCTGCACTCTAAACCTGTGTCCTCCCCCATAGGCCGCGCCGGTAAACGGGCGATGGATATTGCGTTGTCGGCCACCGCCCTGTTCATGCTGCTGCCCGTCATCGGTATTGTTGCAGCCGCCCTGAAAATTGAGGGGCAAGGCGGCACGGTCTTTTATGGCGGGGCACGACTGGGCCGTGGCGGCAAGTTGTTCCAGTGCTGGAAGTTCCGCAGTATGGAGCCAAATTCAGATCATCTTCTTGAAGAATATCTCGCGGGCAATCCCGAAATGCGCGAAGCCTGGGAGACCTATCACAAACTGCCTGACGATCCGCGTATCAAGACCCGCACGGCGCAGATTATCCGCAAGGCCAGCATTGATGAGATCCCGCAGTTGTGGAACGTGCTAAAGGGCGATATGAGCCTTGTCGGCCCTCGCCCTATCCTGCCGAGCGAAAAGACCGAGTATGGCAACAACATCGATGCCTATATCAAGGTGAAGCCCGGCATCACCGGCCTGTGGCAAGTATCGGGGCGCAATGCCGTCAGCTTCCAGCGCCGCATCTATTGGGACAACTGGTATGTCCGCAACTGGTCATTGTGGGGTGACATCGTTATCATCCTTAAAACCATTCCGGTGGTGATCAGCCGGTCGGATGCGTCATAAGCCTCACCAGAATTAAGACCATAAAAAACGGGCCCACATGGGCCCGTTTTCTTTGATTGTTTTATCGGTGACTTAGTAGATCGAGCCGTTAGCGCAGTTGGCTGCCGAGCTCACAGTGTCATCCAGAGAACCGGTGTAAACCACGTTCACGGCCTGACCTGTCTGGGCCACATTCATCGCATCGCCCCAGCAGGAAGCATTCTCGCCACCACCCGCCGCAGGTTCGATGTCAGCGGGGTTCTGCTGTGTCGTAGTAGTAGCATCACCACCAGCCGCTGTTTCAATCGCGTTCAGATCGCCAGGGTTTGTCGAGTTACCAGCGAATGGACCGATGTTGTTCAGAGCGCTCGCAGTTGTACCGCCACCAGCACCGCCGCCAAAGCCTGTGTTAGGCAGGCCGAGGATACGAATGTTCAGGCCGGTGATATCACCGCTGAAATCATCGAAGTCACGGAAGAACTGGCTTTCATTGGCATCGAACGTATCAACTGCAGGAATTGATCCGAAGAAGAAGATACCAACATCACGGATACCATCCGGGTAGTGCAGAAGTTTGTCTTCCAGAATACCGTAGGTAACAGGGTCCATGACGAAGCCCGGGAAGTCAGCCGGACGGATACCGTCATAGTCACCAAAGCGGGCATCGATCCAGAATGGAACACCGTTTACGAAGTCCCAGAAGGCGTAGTTGTCGAGTTCAACATACTGACCCGCGATATTTTGGAATATCTGCGCACCCAGCGTACCGGCATAATCTGTCGGAGGAACGCCCGGTACGAATGGTGTCGATGTACCAACGGCATCATCTTCAACAAGGCTCAGCGGGGCATAAGAACCGCCACCAAGATCGTATGGTTTGAAGAGCATGCCGGTGTTGCCGTTGCTGATCGTGTTCGAGGCACCTGTCAAGTCAATGACGCCGCTTTCGAACTGCATACCAACATCGAACAGGTTCACCGTGTTGCCGGCAACCGTCATACGGCCGTTGTTGAAACGGGAGATGAGGATACCAACAGCGCCGGATGTATCGACATTGTTGTCTGTGATCAGGCTGTCGCCCACGTTACGCATTTCGATACCGTCTTCGCCGCTGCGATCGATTTCGTTACCCGAAATGATTGCTGCATAGGTCGCGAGGCCAGATTTCTTGGTGCCGCTGATGATAATACCATCGATGCCAGCATCCGAGATATCGTTGTTCAGGACCTGTGTATTGCTACCGTTGGTCACGTGAACGCCATATTGGTGGATATTGTTGGCACCACCATTGAGGCCGATACGGTTATTTTCAACAAGTGAGTTTTTCACTGTCCAGATGTAAACGCCATCATGGCCGGCATCATCGATATCGTTGTCGCTGACCGTGATATTGTCTGCCGTTTCAGCATAAATACCCGTTCTTGTTACATCATCGATATTGTTGTTGCGAGCAACCACATTCGAGGACGTATCCAGACGAATACCATCCCAGCCTGTATCCCAGATCGTGTTCCGGGCAACGAGTCCATTATCGCTGTTTACGAGTTGAACGCCGCTACCATGATTGATCATCGGGCTCTTCGTGTTCGTAATCAGGTTGAACATGACCGTGCCGTTGTCAGAATTGGTCAGGTAGATGCCATCACCATTGATGTTGTTGTTACCGCCCAGCAAGCCGACAAGGTTTAACAGCACGTTGCTGTTATCGGCATGGTCGAGGTGGATACCTTCGCCCATCGCCTTGTTGCCCGTGTCATTCACAACGTTGGCAACAACGCCAGCTTCGGAATTATAAACATGGATACCATCAAGGCCTGTGTTCCAGACTACGTTTCTGCTTATCAGAGTGCGGCCTTCACCTGTCACGCCTGCAACATTGCGCAGGTTGGCAACATAGATACCGTTATCGCCTGTACGGGCAACATAGTTGTCATCCAGGATCACCGCGTATGTGTCGCCTGCTTTGGTGCGAACGCCATTCACGAAGATACCATCCAGCGCGATATCGGTAATATCGTTATCCGCTGCATAGGCATCACGACCATTGGTGATGTGCAGACCGTAACGGCCGGCATCATCGATTCTGTTGTTCGTAACATCCGATGTATTGACCGTGTAGACGAAGATACCGTCATGGCCAACATCATCGATATCATTGCGGTTAACCGTCAGATTATCGCCGAATTCGGCATAGATACCGGTTCTTGTGACATCATCGATTTCGTTTCTCGAAACATTGGCACGATCGCTTTCATCAAGGCGGATACCATCCCAGTTCGTGTCCCAGATAGTATTGTTGGAGATTACCACATCATCGCTGCGGTAAGTCTGAATACCACTGCCTTTATCGTTGGCTGGGCTCTTCGTGTTCGTGATCCGGTTCCAGGAGACTTCTACGTTATCGGAGTTTTCGACAAAGATGCCATCGCCGACAATATTGAAGTTACCGCCCAGCGTTCCAACGAAGTTACCCAGAACTTGTACGAAGTCGCTATCGAGAATATGGATACCGTCATCGCCGGTATTGTTGACCCAGTTGCCAGCCACAATCGTGTAAGGCGAAGGATCGACAAATATACCGTTGCCGACAGTGTTCATGACATTGTTCAGCAATACATCCGTATAGGCCGAGTCAATCACGGAAATACCGTTTCCGTTGATGTTGCCCGCGGTATCGAAAGTACCAACCTGGTTGGCAAAAATCGTCGTGTGGGAAGCGAGTGTACCGCCGCTATTCACGATTCTGATGCCATCGCCATTGTTAGAGCCGTCAACGGCTTTCTTATCAAGACCGGTATCAGTGATCCAGTTATACGCAACAAGATTGGAACCTGTTGTGTTGTTCAGGAAGATACCAATTTCATCGCTGTCATCGATACGGTTGCTGAGAATGGTCAGGTCATGACCACCTTCGGCATAAATACCCCCGTAACGCGTTGTATCCGAAAGATTGTTGTCTTCGATCAAGCTGTTCGTCAGGCGTTCAGCATAAATGCCGACGCGTTCCGCACCGCCAGAACCAGTGTTCTTCGTCACTGTCAGGTTATCCAGCGTACCGCCTTCATAATCGAGACGGATGTAGTCCCATCCCGAATTAGACATGGTGTTGCGCGTAATGGTGACATTATCGCTGTCTTTGATTTGGATGCTGGAGCCTTTTTCAGGTCCGCTAGAATGCGTCTCGGTAATGACGTTGCTCTTCACCAGTGCGCCATCAGAACGCATGACGAACACGCCATCGCCTTTGATATTATCAACACCGGCAGATGCAAAGATACCTGAGCCAGGAACAGTTTCCTTATAGCCTACACGGTTACCAATAATCTGGTTACCCGTTGTTTGCTGTGCGGCAGGGTTATTGCCTGGGCCGCCGACATGAATGCCGTCGCCAGCCGTTTTACCGACCACGTTGTCCTGAACCAGTGTGTTGTTGGCGTTTTCAAGGTGAATGCCCGAAAGATACCAGATGTTTCCACCTTCGCGGCCTGTGTCGAACACATTGTTGCTGAGGATATCGAGGCCATTGCTGTTCCAGACATAGATCCCCATTCTATCAACGCCAGTGATGACGTTGTCCGCAACAACCGTATCATGCGAACCATTCATAACCGCGATACCGGATGCGCCGGTCACATTGCTAATGGTATTGCGCTTGATATCGCCATTCGTGCTGCCGATAAAGCCAATGCCATCCCAGCCGATATTGGCGATTTTATTGTCCCAAACCTTGTTATTGCTTCCACCGGAAACATGTATGCCGTCACTTGATGTATTGCTGACATCATTGTAACGAACCATCGCATTGCCGCTGTTGTTCACAACGATACCTGCAAGGCCGCCAGTGATGACGTTACCGTTGAGCGAGTCGTCCAGATTCGGCTGGTTGGTCAAATGCGCGCCAACTGTGGCGTAATCGCTGCCTTCAACCAGAATACCGATTGAACCAGCTGCGCTGTTGATACGGTTGTACCAGATATCAGCATCGTCCGTGTAGTTCGTGCCGTCTGTGTTGACCAGATGAACGCCAGCTACGGTCGCGCCGTTGATGTCGTTATCATAGATCCAGATATCGGCCGTATTGTCGGCATAAACGCCTTTTTGCGCGCCTGTCATCGTGTTTCCGAAGATACGAATACCGGAACCATTGCTGACGTTGATATTCGTCAGCAGGAAGTTTTGGAATGTGTTGCCGTCTACGATTAAGTTATTCACGCCATTTGCATTAATGCCGTAGTTGGCAATACCCAGACCGTCAAAAACAAACGGGTCGATATTGACGTTATTAACGATAACGGTAACCAGGTTGCCCGCTGTAGCGGCCTGAACGATTGCACCAGGGGCACCATCGAGTTTCAGGTTGGCTTGATTCAGCGTCAGGTTTTCGGTGTATGTACCCGCGCCAACATACAGAGTGTTCAGACCAGAGCCGGTATTGTTCAGAGCATTTACCGCGTTCTGGATCGAACCACCAGCGTTCTGGTTCAGTGTGATTGTACCATCCGTGTGTGTGATCAGGCTGTCTGCATATTGGCTGTAGAACACGCCATCATTGTCGATCAGAATATCACCGCCATCAGCGTTGATCAGACCGCCAAGAATTGTCACATTACCGTTGCCCGCAGGGAACAGGTCCTTGCGTGTTTCGATAGTGACATTGCCACCTTCAGTCGTGATCTGGGCATTATTGCCCATTTCGAAGTTCAACACGGAAATATCAACGTTATGACCGTTGGTATCCAGTTTAGAACCTGACTTCATTTCGAAGTTGCCAACATTCTGGTCATTATCATCGCCAGTGAATTTGGCATCACCAGTTTTGGTTTCAACTTTCGCGTTGGTGTCAAAAATAATATCGTCGTCGGAATTAACTTCCAGCGCGTTGAAGACGTTCGTTCCTTTAAAGACCACATCATCGCCCGAGCCAGTATCAACTTGAGTAATAAGTGTGACGAGATCATCGATCGTGCTGGTCGTGGTATCGACGTCATCAACCGTAATCTTGCTTGTGCGGTCGCCGCCGATTGTCAGATCATTTGCATCGATTGCAGCGATTTCAGACTGGCTCAGATGCAGGCCGCCATTATTATCACCGAGGCTGATATCGCCATTGCTGTAACGGTCGATAAAAACTGTGGAACCGGTCGTAACGCTGCCTGTTCCGCCTTGACCGGCAGAACCACCTGTACCACCTTGGCCGCCAGAGCCTCTGTTGCCACCTTCCCCATCATTCTGGGAACCAGGGGCATCATCTCCGTTACTGCCTTGAGAACCATTCTGGCCGCCATTGCCTGTATCACCATTGGCGCCCTTAAAGTCGATGTCATCAGCGGTCAGGTAGATATTACCTGTGCCGGAAGTAAGCGAACCATTGCCGCCTTGACCGCCATTGCCGCCCTTACCACCTTTACCACCATTGCCGCCATCGCCGCCGTCAAAGTCACCTTTGCCGTCACCGCCATTGCCGCCCTTACCGCCTTTACCGCCGTTGCCGCCATCGCCGCCGTTGCCACCAAGGACGATTTCATCGCCTGCAGTCAGGTATATATTTCCGGTCGTCGTCGTAAAGCCACCATTGTTGCCCGCACTACCGTTATCGCCATTGTCGCCAGGCGTACCGTTGTCGCCATCCGCGCCATTAGAACCGGGGGTTCCAGGAACGCCAGCATGATAGGTGAAGTTAGAGCTGTGTGGATTGCCGTAAACGATATTATACGGATATGTTTTCTTCTGCCAGTATTCAGGTGTGCCGGCCGTGCCAGTAGAACCATCGGCACCATTTTCGCCGATATTACCCTGATCGCCATCATCGCCATTACCGCCATTGCCGCCAACGATAATATCGTCATCTGCCGTTGCGGTGATCGATCCCGCGCCAGCGTTAACAATATTATTTACAAAAATATCACTGTCTGCGTCCAGCGTTACCGAACCACCATTGGTCGTGATTGCAGCATTAATCGTGATATCATTGTCATCGCCGACACTGTTGCTTTCATCATAACCAGCGTCGAGAGCCACATTCAGGCCATGTGCGCCTGTATTGGTGATCGCGCCGTTAATCGCGATATCGTCATGCGCACGAAGACGAAGTGTAACATTCGCGTTGGTTGTCGTTGTGTTAACAGCACTGTTAACCACGAGGTCGCCGCCGCTGCCGGAAGAATCTTGTGTTTGCACAGTATACGTCGCGCCGGCAGCCCAAGAATTCAGGGCGCTGACGAGGCTTGCTGTGTTGATCCATGTCCAGCTGCCGCCGCCGCAATTGTTAGAGGCCGAGATGCAGACATTGGTAGGGTCGATCAGGTATTCGCCGTTTTCACCTAGTTTTACAGTGTTGTTGATTTCGCCATCTCCGGTCATCGAAGTTTCGATGAAACCGTTCTTGCCGAGCGCGGCCAGAACGCCGTAGGAATAAAGCCTGTTGCCCCATGCGATGATGGAACCGGCGCCATCGCCAGAATTTTTGGAGCTGACATCAAGAACGGATGCCGATGTAAGGTTCACAATATCCCCATCAATATCGATATCGCCACCCGTCTTGCCGGAAGCATCGAGTTTGCCGGAAACTTTCACTGTTCCCTGCGTCCCGCCATTCAGAATGATTTTTCCGCCTTTGACAGTGACAGAAGACACATCAACAACGCCCTTCATGTTGATAACGTCATCAACGGCAGATTTGGCAGCCTGAGCCGTCATCACAACAGTGCCGCCTTCGGCTTTGATGGTGCCGGTGTTTTCAATCAGGGCATCGCCGAGTTTATCATCGACGGCAATTTCAACAAGATTATCGCCATACAGATCGAGCGTAACTTTTGGCGCTGCTGCAAAAACAATTGTTCCCATCTTGGCTTGGATTAAGCCACTATTTTTTACAACAGGTGCAACGAATGCAGCCAAACCAGCCTCGGCAACTGTGATCTGGCCTTGCAGATCAATAACGCCGCCTTTATCAACATCCTTAAAAATGGCTTTTCCATCACGTAGTTCATCATCAGTGCTGGCAAGATTACCTGTTGAGGCAACAATCGAACCAACATTTACAACCGATGTATTCGTGAAAAATACACCGTTGTTATCCGTGATGATGACTTGTCCGTTCGCATTGATGCGGCCGCGGATAAAGGTCGGGTCGCCTTCAACGTCTGTCGCCGCGAAAATTGAATCCCAGCCTGGCTGGTAAATATTGACGGTGTGACCTTCGTTAATATCAAGGTCGCCTGTCGCATGGACAATATCAACATGCTGATTGATGTTGGTTGTATCGGGAATGGAAACATCGGTATCGAAACCTGTGCCTGAGAGATCGCCCCAGTTATCCGCCATCGCCGGAGAGGCAAGCGCCAGAAGACCTGTCGCTGTCAGAGCCGTGCTCGCCAGATAGCGGCGCGTTTTTTTGCTGGTGCGGGCAATCTGTGTCAAAGACGATTTCAATGTTTTCATTTTTCTCTCTCCGTAATCAATGGGTGACCTTTGCTCAAACGTGCGCACAAAGGCCGATAAAAGCTTTCAAGTTTTGGGCCACAGCCCAGCTAACAAGTAATTATAGAAACTCGTTATTGCAGCTTTTTGAGAAACATTCAATAAAATTTAACGGATTTTTAACGATTCCGTTGTGAGAGAAGTCTTATATAAGTCATTGTTAATGAATAAGGTTTTAGGCCGCTTTGCGGTGACCCTGCGTGCCGGAATCCCCAAGGAAGTCTTGGGAAATCATCCGTTCCAGCCCTTGTTCCAGAGAAAATTCCGGCGAGAACCCGGCTTTCCGGGCTTTTCCGGCATCGGACACCGTATCGGAGCAGAATTTTTCGATTCTTACCGCACTGATAGGAAATTTTCGCCCAGTCAGGCGGGAAAGGATATCCAGTCCCCACCCCCCGGCAAGGCCGACCGGATAGGGAATGGCAAGGCGCGGCCGGATAAGGCCCAGCTTCTTATATATGAGTGAGACAAACTCGTTCATGTCGAGGTCCGGCTTGTCCGCATAGTTGTAAACCTGCAAATGGTCCCGTTGTGGCAGCAGGAAGGCCAGAAACGCCGCGATATTGCCAACATAGGCGATGGATTTCTTATTGCGGCCATTGCCGACCATCACGAACTTGCCACGCGCGACCTGATCAACGAGGTTATAGACATTGCCGCGATTGCCTTCACCAAACACAACAACAGGACGAACAATGGTGACGCGAGTATCCGGATTTTGCGCGGCCCAGCCCTGGAGCACCTCTTCCGCTTCCCATTTGCTCTTGCCGTAATCATTAAAGGGCGTGGCGGGCGCAGTTTCATCGGGATAGCCGGTGTTGAGGCCATAAATGGCAAAGCTGCTGGTAAACACAATGCGCTGAATGCCATTGCTCTTCGCCGCCTGCAGCAGATTCTTCATCCCCTGCACATTGACATCGTAATAAAGAGAAATCGGCGTGACATTGTCCGTATGCTCAGCGGCAAGATGATAGATAGCATCGCAGCCAGCAAGGGCGGTAGTCAATTTCGGCAAATCACGAACATCGACCGGGTCGGCATGAATCTTGTCGATAATAATGCAATCATGGCCAGCCGCGCGGAACAGCGGAATGAGCCGCTGGCCGATAAATCCTTCGCCGCCTGTGATCGCGATTTTCATGATCTTGCCCTTTATCCCACCCGGGATATCTTAGTTTGTGCAATCCATAGCGGATTTGTTAGACTATGTCATCATTGATGAGGGCCAAAAGGGCAGCATGAATATCGATCTCTTCCTGACACAGCATAACGAAGCGGGCCTTGTCTGCGCCGGAAGCTTTCCGCACCCGGTTGCCGGTATCATCCTTGATGCGCAGACGCAGGAACTCACCCTCGAATTCGAAGGCGGAGACACATTCCATCTCAATATCCCGATGGAAGAATCCTACCGCGAAAAGCTGCTCTTCTCCCATCGCATGCATGTAGGATTTTTAGACGGCACGATGCTGGCGGATTCCTATGAAGTCCCCCTGCTTTACCTCAATGATCCTTATGGCAGCGATTTTGGACAGGCCACCCCACTCTCCAAACCCAAGCGGTCTATCCCGGCGTTCGAGCAATTCATGAAACGCTGCGCCTTTGCGCAGGCGCTCCACCGTGACAATCTGGGCGATGAGGACACGGCACGGTCTGTGTTGCGCGGGGCCAACCCGAACAAGCTGGATTATACCCCGGCCCTGCTGCGCCAACGCCAGATGGCTGCGGTGGCCGTACCGAGCGCAGATCACGCCCCGCAAATGGGATTGGGCGGCGCTACGCGTCAGGTACGCCGCGCGCCCCTCAAAAAATCAGACGACGATCAGGATTAGTTGTTCTGCTGGCGGCGGATTTTGCGCCACTTCGCGACATTGCTGTTATGTTCGCTAAGTGTCCGTGCAAACACGTGTCCGCCCGTACCATCCGCCACGAAGTAAATGTAATCATGTACTTCCGGATGTAACACAGCCTCAATCGACGCACGGCCGGGATTGGCAATCGGTGATGGTGGCAGACCAGCATTGGCATAGGTGTTGTAAGGCGAGTCCACATCAAGATCTTTGGTGAGAAGACGGCGGCCAATCGGCCCCTGCCCCGCGTTTTCAATCTTACCCTGTGTCATCGCGTAAATCACCGTGGGGTCGCTTTGCAATGGTATGCCCTTGGCCAGACGGTTGATAAAGACGCCTGCAACTTTTTTGCGTTCCTCCGCAACGCCTGTTTCCTTTTCCACGATGGAGGCCAGTGTAAGGGCCTCATTCACCGTGGTGAAAGGAAGGCCTTCCGCGCGTAACGGCCACAATTCATCAATCGTTTTCGTCATGGCGGTAGACATCTGATTTAGAACATCCTGACGCGATGTACTAAGAACATAATGATATGTTTCAGGCAAAAGAGAGCCTTCTTTAGGGATATCGGTTATACGTACCGGGCTAATCATATCGCCAATATTGTTTAGGGCCTCAAC
>CAZUYV010000018.1:0-13349 GCA_964624435.1 uncultured Micavibrio sp.
GCCTCGTTGTTCCGTGCTTCGGCAAAGAGCTTGATACTGTCATGGACGTCGTCCTGCAGGAGAACGAGAGCGCCGCCAAGCTCGCGCAGTGAGTTGAAGTATGTGACGAGGGTCCAGTAATGGTCGCGATGCTCGAGGGAGAGTCCCGCAAACGCTGATTGCAGGAGAGAAGCCGCCACCGCCTGCAGGGTGAATTTTGCGGAGCGGCCGGCCGTGGTGACGCCCGTGTAGCGGCGGCCCGGCAGCGTCCTGTCAATGAGGGTGAATCCTGAATCGTCTGCCGAGAGACCAGGCGGCGGGAACTGACAGGTCTTGCGATTGAAGAGCGCCAGCACCTGCTCGGAGGCACGCCGGATCGTGGCCGTCGATCCGATGATCTTGGGAACACTTCCCTTTGAGGAGAGGATGAGATCGAGCGCTGATTCATAAAGGCCCGTCAGCGTGCCGAGCGGTCCTGAAATCAGATGCAGCTCGTCTTGGACGATCAGCTGTGGTTGGGGCAGTGGGGCATGAACAGAAAAGAGCGCCTCGGTCTTCGGGCTGCGGACCATCTGCGCAAACTTGTCGACCGTGCCGATCAGAAGTGTCGGCTTCACATCGTAGACATCCTCATCAACGGTCCAGACGGGCAGCGGCTCGGCACCGGAAAGAAGACAGGAGGCGTTCCTGCACCACACCGTGACAAAGTCGTTGGAAGAAGGTTGGCGGTACTGAAGCGGCGCGGCGCAGCACGGACAATGAAGGAGCAGCCGCGGGCTTGCCACGTTCGTGTCGGACTGGCTGTTGAAGGCAATGCTGCGAAGGTTCGGCGATGATTTGTCACCGACCCAGAGACCGATAGAAAAAGGCACATTTCCGAGCGCTGCCTTGTCGGCCGGGGCGAGTTTGCCCCGGCGAATGGCCTCGCAGGCACAGATCATTGCCGCCGCGCGAACGAATTGCTGTGTTGTCAGAAGGCGCAGCGTGTAGCGCATGATAACCGCGATGCCGGCGCCATCATCAGGATTGCTGCGGGAGAGGCGGCGGTGGAATGCGACAAAGGCAATCAGCGCCAGATAGGCTTCCGTCTTGCCGCCGCCTGTCGGAAACCACAGCAGGTCCATGACTTCGCGATCAGGATGATCGCCCTTCGCCGCGCTTTCCATCGTGAGCAGCAGGAAGCCGAGCTGGAACGGGCGCCACTTGAGTGCGCCGCGCTTTCCCCACTCGCGCTGCGTGTTCATCGCAAGGTTGGAAAGGCGGAAGGACGCCGCGCAGGCCGGATCTGATTGCAGGAGGGTGATACCGGCGCGCATGCGCGCAAGCACCCGCTCGGCCTCGCTGACATGACGTCCTGCCGCCTCCGCAAGATCACCTTCCAGTGGTGATGCGGCCTCGCGCTGGATCGCAATCCATACCTCATAGGCGTCGGTGAGTTTATGGAGGGCAGTTGCGAGATCATCTGTCGGCACGCTTGCAAGGAAAGATGCTGAAAGAGTCTGCAGCTTTCCCTCGTTAAGCTTTGCAAAGACCGCGTGACCATCAGGCGTCACGGCGGGGACGATAGCTTCAGGGATCCACTCGGTGACAACGCGCGATGCGCAGCCATCCTCTGCCTCGCTCCAGTCGGCAGAGCAGGTGTGACCGGCCGCAAACTCCCTTGCGTGCTCGTAGAGAAGGGCCGAGGACCAGTCTTCCGAATCAACCGGCTGCCGGCGGCTCGGCCGCGAGATCAGTCTACTGCCTTCTTTTGGACGTACTTCGAGGCTCACTTGGAAAAGCGTTGCCTTCTCGGTTGCTGCCCGCGCAAACTCTTCCGGCTCAGTGTCATTGATCAGCGTGAGCGTCGAGAGCAACCCGCGCTCAAAGGCAACGGTGCGGATATTGAGACGGAGGTCCCTCGTGCCATCTGACTCAAGGGGGATATCGGCGCTGCCCGGTGCAAGGTCGATCGCGATCGGGCCGATCTCGTGCTGGATGCGTGTCCAGAAAGCGCGCTTGTCCTCGTGGCTCTGGATATAGGTGCCAAAGCGGACTGTCGCTTCGACGATTGCATGATCAGATTGACCGGACGTGGCCGCAAACGAGATGCCCGCGACGCAAGGACGCCGCATACTCACCGAATGAGGCTGGGCCTGTTCGGGTGCATCCTCGCCTTCCTGCTCGCCGCCCATCGCAACGGAGAGCCGCTCATCCTCCTCGGGCGCCAGTGTCGTGCTTTTCGGCCACAGGATGCCGGTTAGATAGACATCGGAGGGCCGGGATTCGAGCCGCTCGTCGATCTGCCGCGGGCCGATCAGATCCTCGCGCAGTCTTTCGATCATAAATTCGCGTGGAGGTGATGTGCTCATTTTTTTGCCGCCAGTCTCGACCAGCCAAAACCGGCCAGCATGGGTGCAAATAAAAATCCGCTGCTGCGCCAAGGCTCATGCAGTTCGGAAAGCGCAGAATCATCGGGCCGGAGCACAAGGCTGCGTACGCCGATCGACCGGACGAAGGCGAGATAGCCGGGCTGCGGCCATCGACCGGTGAACTCTGCGATCTCACGAAAGTCTGCTTTTACGCGTTCCGACAGAACGGCGATGCGCTGCTTCTCCTCAGTCTGGAGCTGCATTTTCCAAGAGAGACTCTCCTGTGCGCTGGCAAAGAGTTTTTCGAGGCGTGGCTTTGCCGCGATGGTCTGTTGTGCGAGGCGTGCTTCTTCCTCGCTGAAGCAGCCAATCCCGACTAGGCCCGCCGCATCAAGGTCATGCATGCGTCCGATCTCTATCAGAAGCTTATCGCCCTTGATGCGTTTCCACTCGCGCCCTTCCGCCTTGCCTGATTGCGGTCCTTCGGTATCACCGACCATGAGTCTTGCGCGGGCGCGAGTTGCCCCAACATAGATCACCCGCACCTCTTCCTCGGGATCAACACCCTCTTTGGCTTCCGCGGCTGGTGGCAGATAGAGACAGACATCATCGGCCTCACGACCTTTGCTGGCATGGATGGTGCCGATGATCGGGCCCTCATCACCATACTCGGGTGATGTAAAAAGCGCCGGGGGCGAGGAGCGGCCCAGCACTTCCCGCAGGCGGTGAACATCGATCAGGGTCGCGCTCTCGCCCGCGCTCTCGTAGAGCAGCTGCCATGCCTTCTGCTCATCGATGCCGGCAGGGGGCGCCACTATCCGCTCTCCCCATAGCTGCGTGAACGCATCAAGCGTTATGCGCCGGCCGGTGTAGTCCCAGAAGATCGTGGCAAGCCATGGAAGGATGCGATGTGGCAGACCCGACATGCGGAGCCGGTGGGCAGTGCCGGCATTCTTTGCGGAGATATCGAGAACATCATAGCGCTGACGCGTTAGTACTAGCGTACCATGTGAAAGTGCGGCGAGATCGAGGTCTTGGGACTTGCCTATACGCTCTGTGGCAAGACGCTCGATGTCGCCCCTGACGAGCGCGCCGCGTGCTTGCGCATCGGTGCTGCAATCGAGAACCCGGCGCCTAGTGCCGGTGAAGAGTTCCAGAAGTTTTGCATCGGATGTGCGGTGGACGCGGCGCAGTTCGCGCAGCTCAAATCCACGGCTTTCAAGCTCTGCAAGAAAGACAGTTCCTGTCTCCTGCCGCGTCTGGTCCTCGGTGAAGCCGTAGATGGCCTGCGCAGGGTCCGCAAAGACCGTGACGCCGCAGCTTTCGTTCAGCTGATCAATGATGGCGAGCAGCAGATTGGCGCGCAGACCCACAATGTCCTGTGCCTCATCGACAACGAGGTGGCGAATACGGCGCAGCTCTTCTTGGACCAGCTCGTCCTGTTGGACCTTCTTCAGTGTCGCCTCGATATTGGCATCAAAGGAACCTGTCAGCTTCGCATCATTCGAGAAGCCGGACTGGATTGCCCAAGCATGGGAATCAAGGGTTGCGATTCTGACGGACGCGGCATCGGAAGGATCGGCAAGATAGCTCTCCAGCCTGTTGCGGATTTCGCGGATGGCCGTTCTCGTGAAGCTCACAAGAAGGATGCGGCCGGCAGGTGTTCCCTCATTGATGAGTGCCGCCACACGTGAGCAGGCGACAAACGTCTTGCCTGTGCCGGGGCCTGCATCGACGAAAAGACGAGCATCAGCCGACGCTGCAATGACAGCGCCCTGAAGAACGTTATCGGGATCTTCTATCACAGGCTCGCTGGTTTCGGAGATTTCAGACGGGTCTTCATTTTCAAGAGGGCCAGCATCAAGATTGACGGTTGTCCCCTCGACGCGCCAGAATTTCTTCTTGTAGCGAATGACAGGTCCATATGCCGTATTGCGCAAGGGTCTGACGACCCGGGTCACTTCTCGACCGGACCGCACTATTTGTACTTCAATCTCGCCGGAAAATACCGACTCCATTGATTTGCTTTCTCTGTGCCGAATTTAATTAATAGGGCACTTTACCTAGGAAGGTCTTTCTACACAAGAAGTCGATGCTGTAGAATACAAATCACTTTCATAGTAATATCAATAGGTTGGCAACGACTTACTTTTGCTAAAGTTTGAAAAGTTGGTTATTGCGCATCTTCTATAGAATAATGATCAATGATAACGTCGGATAATAAAAATATTTCACGTGCATAATGGTAATGCTCACGCCATTTCTCATCACGTTCAGGGTGAAGTCCTGGCTCAGGAATAACTACGCGTTTTATGCCTGCGGCAACAATGGCGCGTGCACAATCTGCGCAGGGAAACAAGCTGCCATACATAGTGCACCCTTTTAAAGATACTCCCTCTTTTAGTGCATGTAATATGGCGTTCCGCTCGGCATGTTCAAGCATATAATATTTCCAGCGAGGATCTTCGGAAATTGCCTTATGAGTATCTTCTAAATTAAACCCGTAATTATCAGGAGGCTGATTTGTCCCAGTAGCAATTATTCTATCGTGCGAATTGACAATAACTACACTTACTGGTCTGTCAGGATCATGGCTGGATTGCTGGATTTCTTTCAAAAGAAAAATAGCTTCACGATCCGCTGAAGACAAAGTCATTGCGTGCCTACATCTTTTTATTTTGTTTAGAATTACATGATAGCACTTTTAAGCTATAGTAAGACCGCCAATTTTATGAATATTGATTTTTGTCAACAACAAAGGTAGGGCAAATGAAGCTTATTACAGGGACGGAGCTGGATTCATCGAAGTTTTTTAGCCGTGGTACGCCAACCGCACAAGGGTCTAGCTTCGATCTCTCCATAGGTAAAATCTATGACAAGACAGGAGCAGAAGTAAAAGGCCCTTTTACTTTAAAGCCTGGCCACATGGTACAAGTCGTTTCAGCTGAAGTTTTTGCCCTATCAAATAAAATAACAGGCCATGTAACTTATAAAACGGGTCTTACAAGAATGGGTATATGGGCACTTACAGTTGGTATTGTCGATCCTGGCTGGGACGGACCTATTGCTACAACCTTGCTGAATTTCAGTAAGGTTGAACATACTATTCATGTTGGTGATAAATTTCTGCGTGTAAGTCTTTTCGAACATGATCCTGTCCCTCTGACGACTATTCGTCATTCACCACCACTTGATGATTATTTGAAGGATGTGCAATGCCTTGCAGCATCTAGATTTCCTTCAACTTTCCTGAACAGCGATCAAATAGCAGAGGATGCAGGAAAAGCGGTTATGAATCGTATTCGCACCGAGGCACTAACATGGTTGGGAATAACCGCTATTTTATTCACTTTAATACAAGTATTCGCTCCGCCACTCTACCGTGCTGTTGAGAATTCAACGCAATCAGTGACGGGTTCTGGAACTCAAAAAGGCTTTGAGGAATTACAAGTCAGAGTCCAAAAATTGGAACAAGATTTATTAAAGGCAAAAAAGCAGACTGGTAAGAACTAAAGATATGTTGGGCCATAATTGAAAAGAGGATATTACAGGGACTGTTTTGGGGGCATTCGATAAAATTACAACCGGGTTTTATCGCGGTATTATAAGGGTTTAGTTATTCGGTCGAATCCCTATACCGCAACAATATGTAATCAAGATGTGGGAATGTTATTTACGATCACGTCTAAATCTTGATTAAGCCCTGCACATATAATTGCAATAGCCTTCGCGCCGGCAATATAAGTCTGGCATTTCTCTTCTGTCCAATCCAGCGGGGGGTCCGTTTGAACGGAACGGATGTTTGAAATCTGGTCGCACAGCTTGATAAGTTTCACCTCATGAGACTTATCTTTTAGCCTTTCAGCTTGAAGCTGTTTTCTTTGTTGCAAAGGCATATCGGCAAACTCAGGGGGATCAGTCAGGCCATCAACAAGATCGGCTATATGGCCACCAAAAACCTGCCGGATTTCTTCGAGCGTTGTATCGGTATCCTCAACGCTGTCATGGAGCCATGCCGCCGCAATACAATCTGGCGAGCCGCCTGCATCCTGAACAAGTTGAGCGACCTCTGCCAGATGCTCAATAACTGGCTGTTTCGCTTTATTCGGACGGAACAGATGAGCATGTCTAGCTTTCGCCAGTTCTCTAGCTTTTTCAATGATGGTCATATCGGTTTTCCAGTTCTTCGATCTTAGTACTCACGAAGCTACATACCCTATCCTTACTCATACTCGCATCAATTCTAATCACGTTCTCTTGAGAGGAAAGGTTTTTCTCAAATTCTGCACCGACCGATGCGATAAAATCATAAAAGCCCTGCTCTAGGTAAAGACCGCGTTCCTGCAATCTGCCCTTTATAAGGTCAGGTTTGGCATCGAAATAGAATATCCAATCCGTTTTCGGGAATATACCCTTCATTCCACTATTGAATTTTTCGATAGCGTCATTGGTGAATCTATTACGAATAACTACGGATTGGTATGCGATCACACTATCGATATAACGGTCAAAGAGAACTATTTCCTTTTCCTGAACCCTGCTGAGTTCGAGCTTATAAGCCGCATTTGCGGCCATCATAAATGTCTGGGTTAAAGGCGTATCAAAGCCTTGTCCAAATGGGAAATCAGGCTGCTCAACAGACTGTCTTTTCAAGAATCCATTGATGAACCCATCGGGAAATTCATCTATCAGAGCACACCGCATACCAAACCGCTCCTTTACAAAACTGGATGCAGTGGTTTTTCCGCTTCCGGCAATCCCCTCAAAGGCGATTTTCATCATGGCTTGAACCCGACAAACCACGAATAGAAGCCACGATCAGGAACAACAGACGATGCCAGCTTATCCAAGATAGCAACCGTTCTCATGTTCGGCTTGTCTTCAGCAAAGATTGGCCTTTGCGACGAGCGAGATACAGATGTAACAAATCCCGCTTTCTCGGCCAGAGTTTTCAGTTCCTTGGGCGTATATTCCGTTTGATAGCCGAATGGCCATTGTCCCTTCATCTGCTGAATATGCCGATCAATGGGACCAAACGAATTCTTGTTTGGCGTCATCAGAATTAACTGCCCATTCGGCTTTGTTACACGGAACAGTTCCGATAGCGCCAATTCCGGCGACTTGAAATGCTCGATAATGCCCAAAGAAATAACCTTATCGAATGTTTCATCCTGGTAGGGCGTATTCCTTGCATCAGCCAGCCGTGTGTGCAGGAAATGCCCGAATTTTTCTGCGTTCTGTTTGGCCTTTTCCAACGCGACAGGAGAGAAATCTACCCCATAAGCCTGAATATTGAAGACTTTGGCCAACGACAAAACCAGCGTTGCATCCCCACACCCACTTTCAAGAATCTTTTCATCTTCCTGAAATTGGATACCTAAGCTGGTCAGAAGATTAATTTTCTTGGTTGAAACTTCTGTACGAATGGCTTCCTTGGCATATTTTTCAACTTTGCCGTTCTCCCATACCTTATCCCATGCTTCGACAGAGGAGACGGTGTAGTCGGTATCGCCCTTATAATCTTCTGTCGCGATTAATTCGGCCAGAATGGCGTATAGGCCATCTTTGAAGGTGAGATCATCCGGAAACTCTTTGAAAGTCTGAACATGCGAAATTTCATGCTCAAGCGGCTTGTCACTAAGTTCTATCAATTCTGCTGTTACAAAGGCCGTTTTGTGACCATCGGGAAGGACGTAATAACCCTTGGCCTCAATACTTCCTACAATCGCGCCAACCTCTTCTAGGCTTTCCCGTGCAGCAGCCTGAAATATATCTTCACTAACTTCCAAATGGCCGCCGGGCAATTCCCATCCTTTTCGCTGGCTGTTAAAGCCTAATACCCACTCCTCGCCTTTTTTCAGGAGAACCAGAACCGATTTGCAATCAGCCGGAATATCATTTCCTACAAAGATATTTGTCTTTCCAATCTTATAGCTTTTCATTTTTTCCTCATTGAACACAGCAATACTCTTGGCTCTCACACCTGTGAGAACCCTGGTAGGTCTTTAGTTTTCGTTAGAGGAAATCTACGGGCGGCTTTATTTGACGCGCCTGTCTTTCAATCAGGACTTTATCCAAAGTAAGAATAAGCGCATCCAGATCGCTACGGATCATTTCAGCCTGATCCAAAAGACCAATCATCCAATTAAGTTCAGTCCCTGATTTTTCTTTCATCATTTGCTCGTACATTTCCTTGATGAAAGCTTTGATCGAACGATGGAATATGTCCAATAAAAGCGAAAATATCGGCCATTATACAACCGTTGAGAGGAATAAAATCGATGGGACTAAACTGACGGGAGAGATACAGCGTGTATTTCAGCGAAATAACTCGCCTGAGAGGAATGCCAGATAATAATTATAGGGCAATCGCATGAACAATCATGCGGCTATCGGCATCGCTGAAAGGTTTGATATATTTCCCACCAGCAAGCTGTACAGCTCTCTGCATGGCAAGCACTGGAAACTTAAAGGAATTATCGACAACGAGTTGTTTTCCTTTGGTGAAATCAAAGCGAATACCATTCATGTAGAAGCTTTGGTCCTTTGTGGCTTCGGCTATGTGACAAAACTGGAAGGCATCAGGCCACCATGCCATCGAATATTTCCACGCACTGGGGTCAAATCCCTCCTCATCGGGGATTAAATCCCTTTGAATGCCGTACATAACGTTGATTTCATAGGCGGCATGGGCCGGATGATCGTAATCACCATATAGAAGCGCGGGGTCTTGGGTTGATTCTAATCCAATAAACATGAAAGAATTATAAGGCATATTTCGTTTCAGCTTCTTGATCTGAGCGGCCATTAAGGCCACAGCATCCGGTGTGTTTTGTTCTGCCTGAAAATTGCCGATAGTGCCGCCATTGAAAAGTACAGCAGCGGGCAGTTCCGAAGGCAATACCAAGTTATCGCCATAAAAGTCGTCGTTCAGGCCATCGGTTTGAAGGGCCGGGCGTATCCGCTTTACATGCTCGGCAGCGCCTGTTGCAAATTCTTGGTTCATGTCGATGGCAGTGTAATGGCGTAATTGATCGCTGTAAGCCTGAACGAAGGGGATTGTATTCGCTTGAACCGCGTGTTCGCCTCCTGGCCCTAAATCGATCAGTGTGGCAACCGGCCCCGTCAAATCAACCATATCCTGAACTTGGTCTTTGATAATCTGCTTTTGGCGATTGAGCATATTGCCCTCTTGGGACAAGTTTTCCCAAATATCCCAGAGCTCGTTCCCCCGGCAGGGGTCGTTGGCAAATTTTGGTTCTAGATATTGCCATTTACCCATGTGTCCATGCTGACGACCCAGAAACCAGTCCAGCGTATCATTGGTAAAGTTATCTTGCGGATTGTGCTGAGGCTGTTTAACGAACATCCGGCACCTTCGCTTCCTTCCATGCAAAGTGAAATTGTGTGCGCTGGGCTGCGGCTATTTCAGCATTTTGAATGACGTGTACTGTTGTTTCGTCCCCAAACAGCAAGAAAGCCAGGTTGTTTCCAAAAACATAAAAAGGAACGCTGTGAAAATAGGAGGCAGGCATCCATCTATATTCGGCATAGTCCGAGCCGACGAAATTCATATCCCCTTCTTTGATAAGAACCTTAAAAGAGAATTTGCCACTCAAGGCCGCCATCTTCTGTGTGTAGATTTCATCCTGTTCCTTTCCATGGCGCTCGGTAAAAACCGTTTCATCGACGTTGGAAACACAGAACTCGCCGCCTTGCGTGCGGGCGGTTTCATAAACCAGTTCCATAAATTGAGCGAGGCCATCCTGGCCGCGGAAGGTTTGGGTTTTTAAGCTCTTCCTCTTCACCCCATCATCCGCCGTAAACTCTATGCCCTCCATATCAAGAGCATGGCCAATCTTCTCAAGGTTTTGAATGGAAAGACCGGACTTCCCGGCGAGATAGGCGGACATCATCTGTTTGGAAACGCCGATACGATTGGCAAGGTCCGAGGCATTCCAATCTATCAGGCCGCAGGCCGCTCTTACTTGGGAAGGAGTGAAAATGCTTGTCATTGTCTATTACAGCCTGATTTTTTCTATTTTGTTAATTCTTTTTTAAGGAAATTTGCGTACAAAGTCAACTACAGACTTACTTTGTAAATTAAATGTGTGGGGAATTATTATGTATGCTATTGAAAAAACTAAGAAAATTGATTATTCCAAGCTTCAAGAGGAGTTGGAAAGCCATTATGGACCTGCGGCGGCCCAGGATATCGTGGACCGCATCCGCAAGACAGACGCCACCGGCCAGGAGCCGGATTACATGGATGTGAAGCTTCTCTCGGAAATGGCCGAGAAATTCCGGGCGCAGGCGATGATGTCGGTCTGGAGACTGAAAGAATGGCGTCGCTGTGACAAAAGCCGCAAAATCCAGAAGAATCTGATCGACCTCGAAGGGGCTTTTCTGCAACGCCAATGCGAGGATGCGGTACGGCTCTACCGTGAAGCCAATCATAGCTATTTCTCGATGTACCGCGAAGCTATGGCGATTATCGCGTTCCGTTCGGGAAAATTTGGAAACAACAAACAAGCAACAGCTTAATTTTTTAATTCATATTGCGTGGGGCAATAAACATGAAAACGAATGAAATCGAAAGCTTCGATTGTGCGCTGGGCTGGAAGCTCAGAACGAGCCGGCAAATGAACCGCATGTCGCAGGAACATCTGGGAAACCTTCTGGGCGTGACATTTCAACAAATCCAAAAATATGAAACCGGGGCCAACAGGATGTCGCCTGAGCGTATCTATCAGTGTTCCAAGGTGTTCAAGGTGCCTGTGGGTTATTTCTTCGGACGAGAGGATGAAGATAATGCCACGAGTTTTAGCAAGCGTATCATGACGATTGCGACGGCGATGGCTTCTTTACCCTCAGATGATGTGTGCAAGAAGATGTACCAACTCGCACTGGCAATCTCTGAAAGCGCAAAAGATGAAGCATCGGAGGAGGCAGCTTAAAAGATGCTTTTTTTCTGATCGTCCCAATACGTCTCAAGATATCCCAAAATATTTTTAGGGTAGAGGGTATCAATTGGGGGCATTCGAGAAAATTACAACCGGGTTTTATCTCAAAATTATAAAGACTTAGCTATTTGGTCGAATCCCTATACCGCCCACCATTTTCCCCAAGATTAAAAATGTCAAACGCCTGAAACAGGCATTTTTCTTTTTTGGAATTTTACAAAATATGACGAATAGCGCTGCGTGCGAACCTTGACCACAAATTTTCTCCAGTAACCTATGGGGATTCGAGTCAAATTGAATTTAGCTTTTTCTAGTATTAAAATCTGTAGCTGGCGCCGATGGTGACGGACGCGTCCGATTCTGCGGTGTCACCGGTGTGGGCTGTGGCTTCGGCGCTGAAGCGCAGGCTGGAGGTTGCCTGCCAGCTGGCACCAGCACCCAATTCGCCCCAGTTGGAATCCCCGGCCTGCCAGGAGAGGGACTGGCTGAGCCCTGCCGTGCTGGCCGTGAACTCATCACCTTCATCGCTGAGACGGTGACCGAATGCGATGCGTCCGTGCACTGTGATCGCTTCATTGATGGGCTGCTCTACTTCTACGCCCGCAACGGCTGCGGCATAGTCGCCCTGCTGTTCGCTGAAGTTCGCCGCAAAGGCGCCGCCTTGTTCAGTATAGCCGTCCAGTTGTGTGTGGGAATAGCGTGCTTCGGCATAAGGCGTCACGCTGGTGCCACCTGTGCCGATCTCTTCTTCCCACCCGGCGCGAACCGCACCGCCATAGGAAAAACCTTCTGTCTCGCCGCGCGAGGAATCAAGACCTGCCCCGTTCATATAGCCACGCTCGATCTCCACATCAATATCCGCGGCAAAGACGGTGGCATAGAGGCGCAGTCCCGAGCCTGCAGGCTCGTACGAGCCAAGGATCATCATGCCCCTGGCATCAAGATTATGTTCGCCGCCGAAATCCAGCTCACCCGATGCATGGTGGCCGATAAAGGCTGCGCCGATGCGGGCATCGTCTGTCACCAAGCGGGACAGCCCGACCACGCCGTTGAATTGTTGTTCATCCTGATCCGCCGTGCCGTAAGTGCCGAGCGCAAACAGGGAATAATCGCTCCATGCGGATAAAGACTTGCCGTCGCCGCCAGCGGCCGGTTCAATAGAACCGGGGTTGTTGTAAGAAACAGGCACAGGCGCCTGTGTTGTCACCGGCACACCGTAATCCGTCATAGAGCGCGCGGCAAAAAGACCTGCGCCGATCGTCTGCATGCCGCTGGCCGCGCTCTGCTGCCCTGCCTGCGCCACTGTCCCCATCGATGCCGCCAGAGCCTGTGGCGTCGTTACGCCGCCGCTCGCCATGTTTGCGAGATAGGCGACAGAATCACCGTTAAAAACTGCTGTACCAACGATAATATTGCCATCGGCACTGACGCCGTAGGCAACGGTTAGAATCCATCCCGTCATATCGACCCCGTTATTGGCCAGGATATTGGCCACGGACATCATTCCCGTGCTATCCGACCAACGAAACGCCTCGGTACCGCTGGCACTCTCGCCCTGTCCAACCACGACGCTGCCGTCCGCGCTTACGCCGGTGGCATAGCTGGAAAAAATTCCTCCCGCCAGATCGCCAAGACCCGTCATCACACCATTCTCCCAGCGGAACGCCTCGGTACCGCTGGCACCCTCGCCCCCTCCGACCACGACGCTGCCGTCCGCGCTTACGCCGGTGGCAAAACTGCCAAAACCTCCCCCCGCCAGATCGCCAAGACCCGTCATCACACCATTCTCCCAGCGGAACGCCTCGGTACCGCTGGCACTCTCACCCTGTCCAATCACGACGCTACCGTTCGCGCTCACGCCCCAGGCAAAACTGCCAAAACTTCCCCCCGCCAGATCGCCAAGACCCGTCATCACGCCATTCTCCCAGCGGAACGCCTCGGTACCGCTGGCACTGATGCTCTGTCCGACCACGATACTGCCGTCCGCGCTTACGCCGGAGGCAGAGCTGGAAAAAACTCCTCCCGCCAGATCGCCAAGACCTGTCATCACACCATT
>CAZUYV010000019.1:0-13335 GCA_964624435.1 uncultured Micavibrio sp.
GTGTTGGAAAGTTTTCCTTCGAGCAACAAATCATGCACGGTTTTGTCATTCGTAATAAATTGCGGCATCAGGGAACCCACCAGCATGGCAACAAAGCTGGCCATTAGCCCGGCGAGCTGTGCCGGTATGAACGGTTCGGCAGGGCCAAACATCATCGTACCGATCCAGACGATTGCGCCACAAAAGATGGCCGCAATAGCGCCTTGATTGGTCGAACCCTTCCAGAAGATACCAAAGACTAGTGGAATAAAGGCCGTAACCAGTGTCACCTGATAGGCGTTTTCCACCATTTCAAAAATGCTGGCATCGGAATTGATCGCATACATCGTGACCAGCAATGTGAAGATAACGGTCACGCAGCGCATGGAGAGCAAAAGTTTTTTATCCGACATATCCGGTTTCAGCGGGCGCAGAATATTTTCCGTGAACGTGACAGACGGCGCGAGCAACGTTGCCGAGGCGCAGGATTTAATCGCGGACAGCAACGCGCCGAAGAAGATGATCTGCGCCACAAGCGGTGCATGGTTCAGGATCAACTCGGGAAGGATCATCTGATAATCCCCGTCTTCGGCCATGTGTTTATCCACGATGCTCTGATCAATAAAAATCGCCGAGTAAGCAAGGAACATCGGGATGAAGGCGAAGAGGAAGTAGAGCGAGCCGCCGAGGACAGAACCCCAGACGGCAATGTTTTCAGACTTCGCCGATTGCGCCCGCTGGAACACGTCCTGTTGCGGCATAGAACCGAACATCATGGTGACAAGCGCAGCAATGAAGGCAAAGACGCCCATCATGTTTAGGCCGACATCGGCAGCACTATCCCAGTTTGGCCAGAAATTGCTGAACTTTCCTGTTTCAGAGGCATGATTAACAACTGTCATGACGCCATCTGGCAACTGGCCCGCAATTTCACCGCCGATATAAAGCATGCCGAGAACGATAATCACCATCTGCAGAAGATCAGTAATCGCAACGGCCCACATACCACCCACGAAGGTGTAAATCAGGATGGTGAGAGAGCCAATCCACATACCGGCATAGACGGAAATTTCGCCGCCGGAAACGACGTTGAAGACCAGACCAAGAGCGGATATCTGAGCGCCCACCCAACCGAGATAGGAAACAACAATCGCCATCGTGGTCAGAATTTCCACAGAGCGGCCATAACGTTTTTTATAGAAGTCCCCGATGGTCAGCAAATTCATGCGGTAAAGGGGACGCGCAAGGAACAAACCAAAGAGAATAAGACAGAGCGACGCGCCAAACGGGTCGGCGATAATACCGCCCAGACCTTCTTCCATAAAGGTTGCAGGGATACCCAGCACAGCCTCGGACCCGAACCATGTCGCAAACACGGTGGCGACCACCATGTAGAATGGCAGATGACGGCCGGCGATGGCGAAGTCTTTGGTGTTGTGAACTTTGCTACCGGCCCAGATACCGATCAGAACCGAAACAACCCAGTAGGCAATAACGAACCAGAACAACGTTCCCATGAGAGTGAATCCCCTTCAAAAAAATGGAAAAAACCTGACCTTCACAAAATGATAAGGCGGTTTTTTTGCAGGGGCAATGGGGTTTTTGGACCGGTTATCAGGCTATCCGGATGATATCGTCATCGCCAAAGGACATACCGGTCTGGATTTCGATCACTTCCAGATCGCCCTTCCCGGCATTTTCGAGGCTGTGGAGCGTGTTAAACGGCAGATAGATGGATTCATTTTCCTTTACCGCATGGGTTTGATCGCCGCGCGTTACCTTGGCCTCACCCTTGACTACAACCCAGTGTTCGGCCCGGCGTTCGTGTTTTTGCAGGGATATTTTCTGGCCGGGGCGGACCGTGATGCGTTTGACCTGATCATTCGCACCGCCCGACACGGCATCATAATAACCCCATGGGCGATAGATGGTGCGGTGGTGCAAAGCCTCTTTGCGGCCGTCTTTGCTGAGCTGGTTCACGATGTCTTTGAGGTTTTCGACCTTGTGACGATCAGCGATCAGCAACGCATCCTTGGTATCGATGATAATCAAATCTTCCACGCCCAGCGTCGCGATCAGTTTGTGTTCAGCATAGATGTAATTGTTGCTGGACCCTTGGGCGATTACATCACCGCGCAGGACATTGCCATCCGCATCCTTGGGCAAAACATCCCAGAGTGAATTCCACGATCCGACATCGCACCATTGTGCGTCCATCATCACGACAACGCCATCGCGCGTGCGTTCCATTACGGCATAATCGATTGAGATATTCTTGCATTGTTCGAAGGCAGATTTATCGAGGCGGTAAAAATCCAGATCCTTGCTCGCCTTGGCAAGAGCTTCCTTGGCGTGTTTGAGCATCTCGGGTTCATGCTTTTCAATCGAAGCGAGGTAGCGCGAGGCCTTGAAAACGAACATGCCAGAGTTCCAAAAGAACCCGCCCTGCGCCAAGAATTTTTCGGCTGTCTCCTGATCAGGCTTTTCGCGGAAGGCCTTGATGGAATAAGCCTGTTCCGTCACACCTTCACCAGCCTCAATATAGCCATAGCCGGTATGCGCTTCCGTGGGCTTCACTCCGAATGTCACAAGATGGCCTTCGCGGGCAATGCCTTCGGCCTTGCGGGCTGCGGCTTCGAAGGCCACTTGATCCTGGATAACGTGATCGGCGGGCAGAACGAAAAGCACGGGATCGGATTCCAGTTCCAGTGCCGCCAGCGCCGCAATCGCAATCGCGGGGGCCGTGTTACGGCCAACAGGTTCAAGGATAATACGGGCGGGCGCGATGCCTAGGCTTCGCATATTTTCGGCCACAATAAAGCGGTGATCATCATTCGAAACAATGATGGGATCGGCAAGGCCGATTTTTTCCAGACGTTTCAGGGTTTCCTGAAACAAGGTCAATTCGGAATGAAGCGCCAAGAACTGCTTGGGATAGAGCGGGCGTGACAATGGCCACAGGCGCGTGCCGGACCCACCGGACAGGATAACAGGAATCATACGCGGTCCTCCTTGTGACAGGCGTTAGGCGACGTTCTTCAGATCGGCCTTGTTCAAAATAACAGACGGCATTTCCGGTGCGAACTGACGCAGCGTTTCCGCGGCCTTCTTCAGGTTCTTGCGCGATGTGCGGGCATAAGCCACGACCATCACCACCATGTCCACAGATCCCGCAACCGTTTCAGCATCGGTGGAATTCAGCACCGGCGCGGAATCCACGAGGATGTAATCGTAATTCCCTTTCAACCCATCGAGCAATGTGCGGAAACCATCGGATGTCAGAAGATCATCACCGGCCTTTCCAGCACCAGCTGTCAGGATGGCAACGCCGCGGTCATCCCGGCGAATAGCGGAAGACGCGATCACTTTACCAGCCAGAACTTCGGCTAGGCCCGGACCATCTTCAACACCAGCGAGACGGGCGACATCAGGCGTGCGCATATCGGCATCGATCACAAGGACCTTGCGGCCCAGCGATGTGAGATAAGAGGCCAGCGCCAGCGCCATCGATGTTTTTCCTTCACCGGTAGACGCCGCTGTGATCAGCAAGGTTTTTACCGAAGGTTTGTTCGAAAGGTGCAGGTAGATACGTTTGATTTCTTCAAAATATGTCGAGCGTGTGCCGTTCGATACTTCGTCCACGGGATTACGGACATCCGGGAGAACACCCAAGAAACGAAGTTGTAGCAATTTGCGGACATCATCCACCGACTGCACGCCACGGTCAGCAAAGCTGATCAGGAAAACAGTCACACAGGCAAAGATGGTGGAAAGAAAAAGAACAACCAGCATTTTGAGAGGGGTTTTCTGATTCACCGGGCTCATCGGGATCTCAGCATCGGTGACGATACGGACATCAGGGCGGGCAAAGTCCATCTGGGATGAGATTTCGCCATAACGCGCAATAAAGCTATCCAGCAGTTTCGAGCTGGCGGCGGCTTCGAGTTCAAGACCTTCCAGTTCAATCTGTTTCTGACGCTGTGTGTCGGCTTCGTTCTTGATGGTGTTCAGCTGCTCATTCAACAGTTCTTCCTGAGCGGTCACAGTTTTGAGTTCGTTCTCAATCGTATCCTTGATTGAGGCCGTTTCGCGGGCGATATCACCTTCGGTTTGCGATACGCGGCGTTGAGCCTCAACATAGAGCGGGTGATTTTTACCGTATTTGGCACTGAGGGCGCGTAATTCCTGACGGGCACTGGCAGCTTGTGTTTTCAGGCTTTGAATGACCTGTGAGTTCTGGATCGCCTCAAGCTGCGATCCTTCTTTACCCATGGCAATGGCATCGGCTTGCGATTGAAGCTGCGCCTTTTGGGCCTGAACCGGCACCAGTTGCGCTGCAATGTCAGAAACCTGCTGATAAACCAAGTCGTCACTGTTGCGACCCTTGATCATGTTATTTTCCTGACGGAATTTTTGCACGGCCGTGGATTTTTCAGTGCTCTGCTTTTTCAGCGCATCGACCTGCTCGGCAATCCAGTCATTCAGTTGCCCGGCCTGCTTTTGTTTCATATCAATCCGGGAATCAACATATTGCTTGGCATGGGCATTCGCGACTTCGGCGCTGAGATAAGGATTTTCAGAGACAAAGCCGATCTGGATAATACGCGATCCCTTCACCGCCTGTGTCACCAAGCCTTGCGAATATTTCGACAGAGTCGCGTAGTCGTCTGCGGCCGCCTTCTGAGGATCCTTGGCGTCCACCGGCTTTACCGCCGCTGCCTTTTGATCCTTGCTGGTCAGCGAAGAAGAAGCGAGATCGCGGGAACCATCAAGATGCAGTCCGAGGGCGGCAATCACCTCACGAATTAATGTGGGTGAACGCAGGATACTGATCTGTGTTTCGGTGGTTGTAGGATCGAATTTCAGGCCCGGGAAGGCTTCTTCCACATTGGCGATTTTGGTTTCGTTTTCTTCAAGAAGGATGGTGGCCGTGGACTGATAAATGTCGGGGCGCGTTACCAGATAAACAAAGCACAGGGCAGTCGGAACCGCGATCAGCACCAATGTCAGAAATTTATGGCGCAGGATCTGCTTGAACACATCCTGCACATCGAGGACATTGCCATCCATCGGCTGGTTGTTCTGGCGGTTTATTTTTCTGCGTTCCATGATTCTAATCCTTTATAGTCATATATCCTGTTGCGCCGCACACGTTATACAATCCTAAACGGATCGTCCAGAAATATCGCCCTGCGGAGCCACTGTTTCTGCGGTATTCTGGGGGTCATAGTCTTCCACCGATCTCACAATCAGGTAGCCATAGAGGAACCACAAGAGTGCGGCGGTCTTAATGGTTAAGATGGCGGAGGAGACAAGAAAGCCAAAACCAAGAAAGAACGTAATACCATAGAGATAGATTTTCGGGGCTTCGGCAAGACGGCGCATGCAAAAGATTGGCACCAGCCAGAATATCAGAACCCCTAAAATCCCCTGATACTGGAATGTCTTCAAAAGGGCGGAATCTTCGGCGTGGTGGCGATATGTCGAAAGACCCATGAAAAGGTCAAAATCCATAACCGACAGCTTGGTCATGGCATCGTTGATGCGCCAGCCGATCCCTTCCCCGGTCGTCCCAAAAATCTGCGTGATATAGATGATGAAACCAACGGTCAGAATGATCGGGAAGATCAGGATACTGAAGCGGTGATCAATACGGGAAAAAAGCGGGCGCAGCGCAAGAACCAGCGTCAAGGTCCCAAAAGCCATCCTTGCATCGGACACAAGGATCATGAAATAGGCGCAGGCCAACCCAGCCAGGAATATTTTCAAACTGATCTGTTTTTTGACGGCTGTAAAATAGAGCCCCACGATAAAACCGAAGAAGCCCAGCGAGACCGGCTCCAGGAATACCGAGGATAGACGGTGGAAGGGCAGATCGACCAAAAAGCGGGCATTCGGACGCATACCGCTGGCGGAAAGTTCAAGCGGGATAAAAAAATCATCGCTCAAAACCCCCTTCTCTACATAGTAGCGGCGGATGTTGAAATACTGCGTGAAAGATTCGAGGAAGTAGCCTTCATACAACGCAAAAAATGCGATCAGTCCACTCAGCCAGAACAGTAAATTTATGGGTTTTACCCGCGCCGAGGCCAACCCCAGCACCACGAAGACCGGCATGATAATCATGTCACGGATCGGTTTCATCATTAATTCATCACGGGCCAGCGAGAGGATTAACATCAGGCCTATCTGCACGACGATGATCATCAGCCAGTAAAGTTTTACGCGGTTGATCCGGAAGAACCCATACAGAACGCTGGTTGTCACCAGTATCATTTCACAGGCAATGATCATTGGAACCGAGATCGTGAAAACGCGGGTGTTGATAAAGCAAAGAATGAAGTTAAAAATAATGCAGGCCGGCAGGATCAGATAGGGCAGACGATCCACCAGGCTCAGCGGGCGGCTTTGCGGAAGATCAAAGAAATCAGCGGTTCCTATCTTCATTCCAGTGCGTCCGCATATGATTCAAGCGATGATTTCACCAGTTCGTCCCATGAATAAAGCGCCGCAAAGTCCTGCGCCGCCTTGCGTTGGTCTGGCGTTACCGCCGTCAACATCCCGGCTATCGATTGCGCCGCGACATCGGGCGCATCAAAACGCACGGTACCACCAACCTTGGCAAGACCAATCAGTTCCGAAAAAGCTTCATTGGGATACACAAACGGGATAAGACCGACACTCATGGCCTCCAGCATCGACATACCGAACCCTTCGAAGGTTGAGGCCGAAACGAAATAGCCGCATTGTTTTAAAACATCCGGCATGTCCTTGGGATCCATGCAGCCATGAAAAACGACATGATCAAGAATGTCATTCTTTACAGCAATGGCAGAAAGATCCGCCAGCGTAACATCCCATTCCGGGCCAATGATATGCAGTTTCGCCTGCACGCCATGCTTTTTAACCAGCACGGCATGAGTTTCAATTAACTGATCAACTTTCTTGTGCTTAGCAAGACGGCCGAGATAAACGAAATCGTTGCCAGTACTAAGGAATCTACCCATCGGCTCAATGGCATTGGGCTGGAAGACGATATGTTCATTCAGGCCCTGAAAGGTGTTGTGGTCATTCTGACTGATGGCGAACAAGGTGTGATAACGCGAAGAGGAAAAACGCGTCACCGTGTTGAAATAGACCTGCTTGATCAGCGAAAAATTCTTGGTATGAAAAAAGCCGCCATGCGTTGTCGCGAATAAAGGCGTCTTTATGAACAGACCCAGAAAAGCGATGTAATCATAAAACACATCCGTGTTGTGAACATGGATGATATCGAATTGTTTGAAATAGCGCGGATCGACCAGAGGCAGGAAAAACCGGCGGAAACCGATGAACGGAACGCGGCGTACCGACAAACCATCCATTATTTCATGCGCAGGCAGCAGCCCCCGATCCGAATGAAAAACCCGGTTGAGAGTCAAAACCTCACAGCTATGGCCCAGCTTTTGTTGCCGAGTCGCCATGCTTTTAACATATGATTCCAATCCACCGACAGCGGGGGCGAATTGCCTGACGACATGCAGAATCCTGATGGCTTGGGTCCTCCGGCAAAAAAATGATTAGCTAGAGCCGTTTTATTGAATAAAAACAAAGCCATGTCAAGATTGAACTAGCAGTATCACACTTTTTGCGGCTTCAAGCGGCATATACCGGCGTAAAAAGTTATCCCAAGCCCGCACTGCCCCTAAAAAGCCCCATTTCAGACGGGGACAACCAAAAGAGGCAAAGGAACCTTTTTTCGAGGGCTATCTTAACCGGCTGATTTGTTTCATCAAACACCGGGTTTTTTGCATGGTTTATGCCATCTTATTTTCAAAGATATGCTTAAAATGCATGTCTGAAAACCATTTATAGCATGACTCTATTGCAGCGCGTCAACGAATTGGTGCGGGGCATCATGATACGGCGCAGGATTTATGAGATCATTCTTATACAGGAGAGACCATTATGATTGCGATGTCATTGGGAGTTTATCTGTGTATTTCTTTGTTGCTAATGATCCCGTTCGTGCTGCGCTATCTGTTTGTGCTTCACAATGAAAAACGGACGTTCTTCAGCAAGTATCTGCATTAACCAAACAAGCGCTTGGCGCAAAGGTTAATCTTCCGATTTATCGGCGGGCATGTTAGTGCTACCCGCAAGGTAAACATGGTACGGCCCTTATATCGTATAATCCGATCTGCTTTGCTTCATTCCGTTATTCCGGAGAGCAAAACCCTCCCCTTCTCCCATAACAGGAAAGGGGTCGAAGTCGTCGGGCTCTTTCATAACGCCACCGGCCTTGGTGAATCCGCCCGGCTCTGCGCACGACAATTGAAAGAAGAAGGTTTCAAGGTCCGCTGCACCAGCGCCGAGAAATTCCTGTTTAAGGACAACGAGCTCGATTGGGCCTTTGAAAATACCGCCAATGAAGATGAGATCGGTGTTCGCATCATTCATTTGAATCCGCCAATGATCCCCCCTTATGCCCTGCGCATCGGCCTGCGCAACTTTGCCAGCGTCTATAACCTTGGCTATTGGGCGTGGGAGCTGGAACATCTTCCGCCGGAATGGATTAAATCGCTTCGTTATATCAACGCCGTAATGGGTCCATCTGATTTTACCAGCAACACTGTCCGCCGCTATACCGACAAGCCGGTCTTGAAAGTACCGCACCCTGTTAAAATCGGATCGGTTACACCGGCCATGCGCGCAAAACTGGGAGTGCCTGAAAATGATTTCCTGGTCACGTGCGTTTTTTCCATGCAATCGGCCGTTGAACGAAAGAACCCCGAAGGGTTGATCAGAGCGTTCCTCCAAGCCTTTCCCAATGACAGCAACGCTCATCTTATTTTCAAGATCAGCAGAATCGGCACGGACAAGGGCCGCCTTGAAGCGATAACGCAGAACCATCCCAATATTCGTTTCATTGATGATATCTGGCCGCATCAGGATATACTCGGCCTGATCCAGGCATCTGACGTCTATGCATCGCTCCACCGTTCCGAAGGATTTGGGCTGGGTATGGCCGAGGCAATGCTGCTCGGGACACCCGTTGTCGCCACTGACTGGTCCGGCAACACGGACTTTTGCACAGAGGAAAATAGTTTTCCGGTGGGGTTCAGCATGGTGTCGGTTAAATCTGACCATTCGGAATTTGCCAAGGCTGGCAGCAGTGTCTGGGCCGAGGCAAACATCCATCAAGCCGGCCATATTTTGCAAGCCATTCATGATGACCCGACATTGGCACGGCAGAAGGCCGCCTTATGCATGGCAAAGACCAACCAGTATTTTAGCGGCCCGCGATACCAGCAGGCCTTCCAATCACTCCAAACAAGCGGAAATTAGGCCTATTTATAAACAAGCATTGTTTTGTTTGGCATTTTGCTGTACTGCAACAAGATAAATAATTACAGGTTACAAATTATGAAAGTCGTCCTGATTACCGCCCATGATTATGAGTCCCCCAGAAAGACTGGATTTTATTTCTGGGCCGAGGTTCTGACGGCACGTGGAATCGATGTTGACTGGGTAACAGTCGGCCTGTCGCGCCTCACCTTCCTGAAAAAAGACGCGCGTATCATAACCCGCCCTTATAACACATGGATCGACATCAAACCGTATTTGAAGAAATTCGTCTGGTGCCCACCTTTCCATCCATCAAATTTCAACCACGACTTTCTGAACAAGTTAACCGCCCCCTTATTCAATCTTTATCCGCAACTTTTGCCCCAAAGCGTGAAAGACCATGTGCGTGGTGCCGATGTGTTTATCGTCGAAAGCGGCGCAGGCCCCATGCTGGTGCCCGTACTTAAGAAACTCTGCCCCAACGCCCGCTTCATTTATAATTTCAGTGACCGCTTCAATGTGGTGAAATTTCACCCGGTGATTCCCGATGCCGAGAAAAAAACATTGGGGATGTTCGATTTGATCCGCACCAATGCCGCCGCGACCGTCAATGATTTCGCGCCTGGCGTAAATGTGCAGTATGTGCCGCAAGCGATCGACAAGCATTTGTTCGATGTGAATGTGCCAAACCCCTACCCTTCACCCAAGAATGCGATTTCAGTTGGCGACATGTTGTTCGATGCCTACGCCATTGAAACACTCGCCAAGAAATTCCCCGACTGGACATTCCATTTGTTTGGGAAAAAGTCGATGCTCGAAAAACCATTGCCCAATGTCATCGCGCATGGCGAAATGGCCTTTGCCGACCTAGTCCCGTTCGTCAAATATGCCGATATCGGACTGGCCCCATACAAATCATCGCCCGATGCTGATTATCTAAGCCATTCGAGTTTGAAGCTTGTGCAATACACTTATTGCCGCCTGCCGATCGTTGCGCCGCATTTCGCCTGCAAGGGACGTGATCATGCCAGCGGTTATGATGCAGACCACATCGAAAGCACCATTGCCCCGGCCTTTGAGCGCGCCATTCAGTATGACCGCCGGAACATCGACACATCCAGCGTCCTGAACTGGGAAGAGTTTGTTGACCGGATGCTGGCCGCCTAGATCATGCGCATCGCCTTTATAACCGGCCACGCCCCCCAATCCAAACGTAAAACGGGTTTCCATTTCTGGGCAAAAATTCTGGCCGAACGTGGTGTAAAGGTTGAATGGGTTACGGTGGGGTTCAGCCATCTGACCGTAATGAAAGACAAAGGTAAGGTTCCGCCACCGCCGTATAATCAATGGACGCCCCTTTCCCCCAATATTGCCCATTACAGCTGGTGTCCGGTTTTTCACCCGATCAACCTGAAGAAAAAAATCCTCAACGCACTCGCTATCCCGTTCTTCAATCTCTATCCTGCCTTGATGCCGCATGCCCTTGTGGACAGGCTGGAAGATTGCGATGTTTTCATTGTCGATAGCGGTGCCGCCCTGATGCTGGTGCCCAAACTGGCCGAGCTTTGCCCCTATGCACGCTTCGTTTATTTTGCCAGCGACCGGCTTTCCACCTTGCGCGCCCACCCGGCGATTGTGGCGGCGGAGAAGAAAGCCCTTCCCTATATTTCCCTGATCCGCGTTATTGCCGAAAACCGGATCGGCGATTATCCATCGCACAAAAACGTTCATTACATTCCGCAAGGGATCGACCGGGAATTTTTCGATGCGCCGCATACCAATCCCTATCAGAAGCCGCACAATATTGTCTGTGCCGGCGATATGCTGTTCGATGCGGAATCCGTCGCGATCATGGCGCGTCTGTTGCCGGACTGGACCATTCATCTCTTCGGCAAAGGCGCAACCATGCCCGAGGCCACCGCCAACATCATAGAACATGGCGAACAGCCGTTTGAAACACTGGTGCCGTATATCAAATATGCGGATCTGGGGCTCGCCCCCTATGCCCCATCAAAGGGTGGTGATTATTTCGCCCAGTCGGGCCTCAAGATCGCGCAATACACTTATTTCCAATTGCCGGTTGTGGTGCCCGATATGCTGCGAACAAATATCGGGCATTTAATTTCCTACGTCCCGCACGACGAAGTGAGCATAAGCGCAGCCCTGCAAGCGGCCATAGCGTTTGACCGTCATAAAATTGACAAGGGTCTGGTGCCTGACTGGAACGATATCATCGATGCAATATTGGACTACGCGCAAAAGGAGGCAGCATGAATTCTGTTTTTACATCGGCCCTGTTTTTATCGCTGCTGCTGTTTCCTTCGATGGGACAGGCGCAAGAACAGTCTTTGCCGCGCCTGAAAATCGTCGGCAATCATTTTGAAAGCGTGGATGGAACGCCCGTTTCCTTGCGTGGTGTCAGCCTGTGTTCCCTTGATTGGCACAAACCGCTGGGGCTATTGGAAAGTGCTGCCACCACATGGAATCCGAATATCATTCGCCTTCCCGTACAGCCCAGAGAATGGAAGAAGACGGACCCTGCCCGTTATTTAAAAGACAAGCTTGACCCCGCCGTAAAGCTTTGCGTAAAGCACAATGTCTATTGCATCATCGACTGGCACCAGATCAGCAACTGGCAGGATGAAGAAAAGAACAAAAAACTGGAAGAGTTCTGGAGCATCGTCGCCCCGCGTTATGCCGGGAACCCCCATATTTTGTACGAAGTTTACAATGAACCAACGGAGCCGAAATCCCGCAATCGCGAAAACTGGATTGCGTTCCGTGACAAAATGCAGGTGTGGGTCGACAAAATTCGTGAGGATGCGCCACAAACAGTTCTGCTGATTGGGTCACCAAGCTGGAGCCAACTTCCTGCCTTTGCGGTTGCAGACCCGCTGAAGGGCGATAACCTTGCCTATGTCATGCATCCTTATCCCGGCAATTTTCCCGCCAAGACATGGGACAAAGCCTTTGGCAACGCGTCAAAAACCATTCCAATCTTTTTAAGTGAGTGGGGCTGGACGCGGTCAGAGAAAGCCTTCCACATTATTCGCGGCACTCAGGAAGCATTCGGGGAACCGTTGAAACAATATTTACAGGAACGTCCACATATCGGCTGGACCGCGTGGAGTTATGATCCGAAATGCGGACCGGCCATGTTGGGCAGTGATGCCGAGATGGGCGCATTCGTCAAACAATGGCTGAGTGAACCCGTCACGCCACCAAAAGCAGATTAAAGTCTTTTTGAAAATCTCAGCGTGATGCGGTTGTCCTCAAAATCGCTGCCCGCAACACTGGAATCCCGTGTCGAATAATCATATCCCAAGCGGATGCTGGTGCCGTTAGAGGGCATATACTCAATCCCAGTGCCAATATTATAAGATGTATCATCGCGTGGCGTGGCACTGGATTCGTAATCAGAAAATTTTATTTTCCCGTTGACTGACAGGAACAAATTGTGGCGCAGCTGGTGATCCATTCCAAGACCCAGCATTGTTTGCAAGCTGCCCGATGAATCGCCAAAGGTTGTTTCCTCAACACCACGCGCCACCGAGGCCGTCAGGGATGTCAGGCCCGTCACATTCCAGATCAGCGATCCGCCGTAATTGAGGGCATCAACATCTTTGAAGTTGCCATTGTACTGGCGTATCAGATAGCCCGCATAAATATCGGCCCTGATTTTGCCGGTGATGGCAAGGTCTGTTCCCAGCTGAAGGGTAGTGCCTTCGGAATCACGCGCGCTGGAAGCCGTAGCGTCGTATCGTCGCCAATCCTGAGTTACGCCGACATAAACATTATAGCCCGGGAAATATTCATAGGAGAGCCGGGCACCCATAGAATAGATATCACGATCCCGCGAGCTATTGTCGATTTTGACGTTGCCGCGCTGTGAATCATCGAAGGCAAAGTTGGTGTAAATCCCTTCGAGATAAAGCTTAATGATACCAAGCGCGCGCTTGAAGGAGGCCTTGTGCGTGGTCAGCCAGTATTCCACCGGTTCATCGGCATTGGGATCGTCTACTGAATCCC
>CAZUYV010000020.1:0-13280 GCA_964624435.1 uncultured Micavibrio sp.
GGCGCACCTTTGTGGGCCCTCGCGCATCTTCGCATTGACGGTGATGGTTTTTCTGGCCGTGCCGCGGCAGCCGGCTATATGCTTATATTTGAAATCTTCCTGCGACCGATCGTTACGGTGTTTGGCCTGATCGGCGGTATGGCTGTGTTTGGTGCTTCGGTTGCCGTTCTCAACGATATCTTTGGCTTGGTGGTTGCCATTATTGTTGGGGCAGAACCCAATAGTGATACCGGTGCTACCGTTTCAAATGGTGAAATTGATATCACCAGCATGGGTGCCATTGACCAGTTCTTCTTTACCATCATGTACACGCTGCTGGTCTATATGATGGCTACGGCCTGTTTTAAAATGATCGATACGATTCCCAAGCAGATTATGCGCTGGATGGGAACTCAGGTTTCCACCTTCAATGATAACACTGCTGATCCGACAGCGAACCTGTCACAGTACACGGCGCTGGCCGGAACTAAGATCGCACCGACAATTCTGCAAGGTATCAATCAGGGGGGTACTGCTGCGGGTAGTCTTGTAAAAGCTTTGGCGGGTGCGGCCACAAAAACTGGCGATACGCCACCGGGACAATAGGAAGATAAATGTTAGGCGCGTTCTTTTTGGATATTCGAAAGGGTGATGTTCTGCGGTACATGTTTATGCCGCAGGTCATGCCGCGTCTATACGCTTTCGCCGAAAGCGGGTTTTCCAATCTTGCCTTGATGATTGCGATGGTTTACCGCTCGCTCAATTTACTCCCTGCCACGCATTCTGTTTTTCTGCGGGAAAACCGTAACCATCTTACATTGCGCAATGTTATCGGCGCTGCCGCATCGCAATTGACCTTCAACTGGGCCAATGCGGACAAGGTTCTTGTTTTCTTTGCTGTACTCGCCGGGCTTATTATGTTGGCCCTGCAATTCGTGGTAACAGTTTGTTACCTGATGATGAACCCGGCGATCGCGCAGGATATGCCCCAGAATTACGGAGATTTTTTCGCCGATCATGCCCCTAAGGATGTGGCTTACCTGCTGCTCTTCGCCGTTTTTGGCGTGCCAGAAATTTTCAAGACCGGCGGCACCAGAACGGATTTCCATGTCGCTATGCATGAGCTGTTCCAGCTTTACAGTATTGGGCTTCTGGTTGTTGCCGTTATCATCATCTGTTATTTCATTTTTGCCGTGGTGGTGGAAACGGCCCAGACAGGCGTTCCATTTGGTAAACGGTATAATCATGTCTGGACACCCATCCGCCTTGTCTTCGCTCTCGGCCTCCTGATCCCTGTGGGATACGGCCTTAACTCGGCGCAATGGATTACGCTCTATTCCGCCAAGTTCGGTTCTGATTTCGCGACCAAGGGCTGGATCAAATACAACGAGACGATGAACCAGGCCTATCTTGAAAATGCTGAAGAGCGTGTGGGAACACCCAAGGTCCCCAATATAAAACCGCTGGTTGCCTATATGACCGTGGTACTGGCTTGTGAAAAGGCCTATGAAAAAAATAACAAAAATTGGGATATACAGGCCTATGTCGTCAGCGAGGCCGATGCCACCATGACAGGGCCGCCAGTAACTCTTGCTACTTACACAATCGATGCGGATATACCTCAATCTCCTGACGAGCGGGATGAACCGAAGAAAGCGCGTAAAGACGTGCTTATCCGTTTTGGACTTTATGATTCCGCAAAGTTTACCAACGAAAGGGGACATGTCCTTTCCATCTGTGGTGATCTTGTGATTCATTTTGGTGATGCCACACAAGATGGTAGTATCTTAATTCAGGAATCCTATCTCAAACTCGTCAGAGATCTCTGGAGTGGCAAATATGGAATAAAAGAAGCAGCCATAGGCCGCGTATCACCATTTATTCGGGAGGCAGCAGACACTGGGGATCCTCCACCGCAACCAGATATGAATTACCGTAGTACGGCGATAAATGAAATCAATGAATATTTGGGGGGCAGTGGTACCACAGGTGGCGAAATCGGTAGGGCAGTACAAAAACAGGCGAACAGTGATGCCTGGCAGACTGATATCAACAATATCCGCGAGCGTGGATGGGGCGGAGCTGGTATCTGGTACAATAAGATTGCCCAAATCAATGGCTCTCTAGTAACATCAGTTGCCAACATACCTCAGGCGCGCTCCATGCCACGAGTCATGGAATATGTGAAGCAAAAACAATTGCAGCAGAATAAGGACGTTGCAGAAGCGTATAGCTTAAACCTTTCCGGCGGTTATAAGATTGAATTCAGCAACCATGAAGAATCGACCATAGCGCCGGCCCTAAAGGTTGTTTATGACGACTGGGCGAAGGATCCCAATTTCGGTGACCTTTCCAACCAAACTCAACTGACCGGCAACTTCTTTATCGATGCCATCAACGTTATTTTCGGCACGCAGGGTCTTTTTGCCATGTGCCAGAACACCGATGTCCATCCGCTGGCGCAACTATCAATGCTTGGCAAGGGGCTTGTCGAGGCCTCCATTCGCAATCTCGCGACCGGGATTGGGTTCAGCGGTCTTGCCACCATCCCTGTTGCTGGCCTTGGGCAAATTGGCGGCGCGGTATCCAGTATCCTGATGTCGGTTGCGGGAATTACAATCGTCATGGGCTTCCTGCTTTATTACGTTTTGCCCTTTATGCCGTTCCTCTACTTTTTCTTTGCGGTTGGCGGGTGGATCAAAGGATTGTTCGAGGCCATGGTCGGCGTCCCCCTTTGGGCGCTTTCATTCCTACGCATCGATGGTGAAGGCTTGCCGGGCGATCCGGGCATGACAGGTATCTATCTTATTTTCGAAATTTTCCTGCGCCCCATTTTAATTATCTTTGGTCTTCTGGCATCCGTCATTGTTTTTGCCGCCATGGTAAAAATCCTGAACGAGGTTTTCTATCTAGTGGTCCAGAACGTTTCCGGCCATGACCCCAATTCAACCGCGATGTGCGGTGGTGTAACACCGGGTGGTAACGATGCCGCGGGATCGGGCAATTCAGGCAGCGGCAGCGCCATTGATTTCTTCCGCGGTCCGGTCGATGAATTATTCTTCACCGTTATGTATGCCATAGTGGTCTACATGATCGGGATGTCATGCTTTAAACTGATCGACCTGATCCCAAACAACATCCTTCGTTACATGGGGGCTTCGGTTAACACCTTCAATGACAAAGCCGCCGACCCCGCCGACGGTTTGATGTTCCGTCTGTCTGTTGGGGGCGACGCTATCAGTGGTAAAATCATAGGACAGGGCGGCCTGATCAGCAGCGCCACCAGCGCGGCCCAGAATCTGGGTGGCGCTGCAGCCAATGCCGCAAAAGGCCCTCAGGGACAATAGGAGGTAAATATTAAATGACCTCCCGGACATCCGTGAACCAGGGCTCGGTTTTAAAATATATCCTATTACCGGGCATCCTGCCCCGTATCGGGAAATTGTTGGGCGGCGGGTTCAAGAACCTCCCCTATTTCATCACGGCTGTTTTCAACACGCTGGGCATTATCCCCAATGGCCATCCCTATCTCTTGGCGGCCAACCATGGAAAATATTCTACTTTGCAGGCACTTTCTGCCGCGTCCGCCAATCTAACCTTTGACCGCAAGAATATCGACAAGGTCACTATCTTCTTTGTCGTGATTGCCGGCCTAGTCCTTATGGCGCTGCAATTCATTCTTTGCATCATGGCCCTCTTTACCACCAATGCCTTTGCACAAGGATATGACGGGCCTAAAGGCGGACCTGTAGAAACATCCGGTTTTTTCGAAAATCCCAATCATAGCGACGATCTTGCCTTCCGGATGCTGGACTTGATTTTTGGCGTGCCCGATATCTTTAAATCAAAGGATATGATTACAACCCCATTCCACAAAGGCCTTCAGGCCCTGTTTGAATTCTATTCCTTCGGGATACTGATGGTGGGGACACTGGTTATTATCTATCTCGTCACCCGTATCGTGCTTGAAACCGCACAATCGGGTGTACCGTTCGGTGAACGGTTTAACCATGCATGGGCTCCGGTCCGGTTGATCCTGTTTTTTGGTCTTCTGCTACCGGCCACACACGGCCTGAACCTCGCTCAATATCTTGTTCTTCAATCTGCCAAGATGGGATCGAACGTTGCCACCAATGCCTGGTTGGGATTCGATGAGGCTGTTACCAGTTCGGCCTATCTCGGTGAACCCGAAGAAATGATTGCTGAACCCAACACGCCTTCCTTAAGTTCTTTTGTCACCTTCATGCAGATCGCCAAGACCTGCCAATATGCCTATGGACGGATATACAGTCGCGATATCCAACCCTATGTAGTCTTTGGTAAGGGAGAGCCTTATCAACTGACCCCTAGTAAATCCCCTCCTTTTACCGACCTTGCCAAACGCGCCGATGGCGGAACTTTGTTCATTCGCTTTGGTGAGAAGAATGCAGTCCGCCATAAAGAAGAAAAAGGAAAAGTCTTTCCTTTCTGTGGTGAATTGACCCTGTCTATTGTCGATCAGGCCCAACCCGGCGCAACCTTGATGCAGCAAGCCTATCTGGATCTGATCAATTGTCTGTGGCAAGGGCAGGATATGTCAGATGATGTCATGCAGGATATGCCAAGTTCGTTTTGTTCATCTACTCTGGCAAAACAACGCGCAATCAATTATCTCGATCGCTATTCCAGTATCACAAACAATTCTTATGCAGATATGGCAACGACGGAGGCAGTCTGGGCGAAAACGGGTGAAATCAGAACGGCCGCCATTTTTGCCGAGAACGCTGTTAAAAAAGCCCGGGAAAAACAGATCGCTGAAGGCGACTGGATGAACGATTCGGCTCTAAAGCTGGGATGGGCCGGGGCCGGGATCTGGTTTAATAAAATTGCTGAACAAAATGGTGCGTTGACGACAGCAGCTTACGCCAAGCCAGAAATCAGCAAGATGCCATCCGTCATGGAATTCATCCGCATCACCAAACTAAAAGAAGACAGTGATACACCTTTAAGTGCGCTCTACACCCCAAACCTCGCTTCGGGCAAGACGATAGGATTCACACCGCCACAGGATCGTGATATTGCCGTCATATTAAATCAGGTCTTTGCCTATTGGAGCAGCGACAACAATTCCTACTTCGTGAAGTCCATACCGGAAACTCAAGAAGCCCTAACCGGCAACATTATCATCGACGTCATGAATGTGTTCATGGGGACACGCGGCCTCTTTGATATGTGCAAAAACACCGATATCCATCCGCTGGCGCAATTGACCTCATTGGGCAAAGGGCTGGTTGAACATTCTATCCGCGGCTTTGCCCTTGCCGCCGGAACGGGCATTGGCGGCGGCATCCTTGGTATATTCGAACAAGTGGGATTCAAGCAGGTGCTGCAATCCGCTTCTAGCTTCTTTGTCAGCTTCGCTGGATTAGGACTACTGCTCGGATTTATTCTTTACTACGTCATCCCGTTCATGCCGTTCATTTATTTCTTCTTCGCAGTCATGACATGGGTTAAATCGATTTTCGAGGCGATGGTAGGAATGCCGCTCTGGGCACTCGCCCATCTTCATATCGATGGTGAAGGTATGCCAGGCGAGGCGGCCACGGCTGGCTACTTCCATATTCTGGAGATCTTTCTGCGTCCTGTGCTGATCCTCATTGGTCTTCTAGGTGGTATCGCGATTTTTGCTGCCATGGTCAAAGTGATGAATCAGGTTTTCTATCTGGTCCTTAGTAATCTAGCGGGTCATTATGTGAGTGGCGATACAGGATGTTTTGTCCCGCCGGGGTCAGAACCTACAGAAGTCATGACGGAAAATATGTTTGTTTCCGGCACAATCGATGAATTCTTCTACACAGTGATTTACACTATCATCGTCTATCTCTTTGCCCAGCCCTGCTTCAAACTCGTGGACATGATCCCTGACCATGCCATGACGTGGCTGGGCAGTGGTATTTCCACCTTCGGCTCTCAGGATGGCGATCCTGCGGAGGGATTGATGAAATATACATCATTGGGTGCCGCCCGCGTAGGCCAAGGCCTGCAAGGTGGCTTTCAGTCGGCCATGAATTTCTTCAAGTAAACTAAGCAACAAAAACCCCGCGAGATGCGGGGTTTTTAATTCATACAAAAATTACTGTTTGCGCAGATGTTCCAGAAGAACATCAATCTTACCACCGCCGCGTTGTATCACGCTGGCAAAATCGGCACGCTGAGTCTGGCCCATGCTGACGCCTTCCACAACGATATCGACAACCTTGTGGCTGTTACCCTTGTTACGAACGCGCCAGTCAACACGTACTTCAGGTCCATCTGGCGGTACGATATAGGATGTCACTATGCTGTCCTTCTCATTCTCCTTGCGGGAAGAACGAACTTCGAATTTCTGGCCTTTGTAATCCGAGAAACGTTTCGAATAGACCTTAATGATCATCTGTTTGAACAGCTTCTGATATTCCTGCTGCTGGGCCGGTGTCGCGGTGTTCCAGTAATTACCGAGCGAGAAGCGGCCGATGGTGGCCATATCAAAGCTGTCTGTAAGAAGCTGAGCAAATTCTTTCTTCTTGGCCTCCATGCTCATAGTCTGGTTGCCGAGGAAATTAATCCCGCGATCACCCATCCCGGCGATGAAATCTTGTGCACCCTGATCAGCAGTCGCCGCGACAGCGATATAGGAAGGCTTATCCTGCGCAGTGCGCAAGTCATATTGTCCGGCAGTAGCAGGCGCACTTAATACTGCAAGGGCTGCTGCTGTTATCATCATTGTACCGATTGGCTTGGTCATATCTTTTATACGTCCTTCTCTAAATAAACCTTCTTAATATTCATATCAAAAGGGCCTGTAGGATCAATATACCATCAGGCCCCTCTGTTTAAAGCTTTGTGCTGTCTAAAAATGACAGATAGCCATTCTTAGTTCCCGTAGTCTGGGATCTCCGGCATAGAACCTGCTTCGGCGTTCATATCGTTTACGAGGGCTTGGCGGCGCTGGTAGTAGGCGCTGCGGATAGCCGCATAATAGTCAAACGAGTTGGCACGCAGGTCATCAATAACATCCAGAAGCTCTTCACGCTGATCGATCGCGCTCACGCCGATACGGGTGTAGTGCAACCATTCAAGGTCGTGGGCAAACAGGTAAATCCGGACAGGATCCGCGAAGGAGTCGACCAGCATGCCAGTTGCATCACGCGCGGTTGAAGGACCAAAGACCGGCAGAACGACGTAAGGGCCGTTACCGACACCCCAGACAGCCAGAGTCTGGCCGAAATCTTCAGGTTGGTAAGGAATACCGCCCATGTCGGCTACATCGAAGAGACCGCCAAAGCCCGCCAGTGTGTTGATAAAGAGGCGCGCTGTAGCATTGCCAAAACCTTCAAGGTCTCCTTGCAACAATTCATTCCCCATAACCAACGGCTGGCGCAGGTTACGAAGGAAATTGCGTGTGGTCACGCGAAGCACGGTTGGTGTGTAGTTGCGATAACCACGAGCTACAGGCTCCAGAATGGCTTTGTCGACAGCTTCGTTGATTGCGAATGTGCCACGGTTCAGACCTTCCATCGGGTCGCTGATCTGCTCATCCCCTACATAGACCGCTTCAGAGGGTCCGCCTGTGCTGGCACAACCCGCTGCCACCAAGGACAGGGTCGCCGCTACCGCTAGGCTTAGAATTCTCGTGTATGTCGTCATCTCTATATCCCACTGACAAATAAGCTTTTGTTCAAATCAAATTATCAAAACTTGGTTTAAATGGCGTTAACCATAGTTCGATTTCAATCTAGTAATCTGGAAAATCAAAAACTGGAAAAACCCCAGCCTTATCATTAGATTACGTGGAACATACACGCGTCAATCGCAAAAGCAACGGGCAAGGGGGTCTCCCCCATAAATTATCCGTCCTCTGTTGTCATTATGACACTAATTCCGAGCGACAGAGCGATCAGAGGCGGGAACCAGGCCGCGAGCAGAACCGGAATCTGGTCGGAGGCACCGAGCGCCTTGAGGAAGGAACTGGCAAAAAACATAATAAAACCAAATACCACGCCAGACCCTATCATGACCGAGGTTTGCTGGAACCTCGCTACCTTCAGGGAAACCGTGGCGGCGAGGATGACCATGGCGGCGAACAGCAACGGCTGGGCCAGCAGGGTCTGGAAATGGATTTTGAGTTTGCGGGAATCGAACCCCGTCGCCTCCATGGTCCTGATGTAGGATGGCAGCGACCAGAATGGGGTTTCTTCGGGAGTCGAAAAACTCTCCTCGATCTCCCCCATCGTCAGGTCCGTTGCAAGGGTTTCGTATGATACCATCTCCGGGGCATGGCCGCGGTTGTTGATGGTGGCATTGCGGAAGGTCCATTTACCGGGTTCCAGCACGGCGCTGTCAGAATCGAGCCTACGCTGGAAACTTTCATCGCCATCAAAAAACAGGACCATCACATCACTGAGTTTCCATTCCGGCATTTTAACGCGGGAGGCGTGAAGGATCACATGCCCATCGCCGGTTGATTGGCGCAGCCATAAACCTTGCTCGCTGATCGATACGGTCTTTTCTTCTACGTTCAGATAGATGGATTCCAAGGTTTGATAGCGAGAAATCATCAGGGCGCTGATCGGGTTGATCAGCGTCATATGGATGATTCCGGCAAGCATAGCAACGCCAAGGATGGGGCCTAGAAATTGCCATACGGACATTCCGGCAGCCCGCAGGATAACGAGTTCATGGCGGCGGGCCAGAAGCCAGAACACATAAAGCGCGCTGAACAAGACCGCGAAAGGCAGGATGATCTGGCCTGTTTCAGGAAGCTTCAAAAGTCCCATCAACAAGATGTCGGATAAGGGAACATCCTGAAATTTTGCCGCACGGCGCAGCAACTCAACCGTTTCAAAAAGATAGACAATGGCCAGCAGAATACCAAGCAGGCCCAGCAATGCCAATGCATAAACTCTGGCGAGATAAGAGGTCAGCGTTGCGGGAAGAAAATTTTTCATGGCTGAGCAGGAACCTCGCGGATGCGTGATCTGTTTCTAAAACCGGCCTTGAACCGTTCACCCTCCGGGCTTAACAAAAACGCGCTAAACAGCAAAGGGGCAAATACCAGCACATACATTAAAACGAGACCGGAAACACTTTCCTTGGCGAGGTTATAGGCGACCAGATAAAGCCCCTGTAGTGTAATTACACTCGCGGCGGCCAACATAATCCTCTTCGAAAGACCGCGTCGGTCGGTATGGCCCAACAGCATGCAGCACAGCGCCACTAATGTAAACGTAATGGCAAGGAACGGGCTGACAAAGCGTCGATGCGCTTCGGTTCTAAATTCACGCTGCAAATTTTCATCGGATAAAACCTGTGCATCCGGGTGCAGCAATTCCACCAACGTACGTTCATCAGGTTCACGATACCGTTGCCGTACAGGACCTGCTTCGGGCAGATCAAGCGAATAACGGTCGAAATCAAGCCGGCTCAAGGCTCCTGTCTGCCTGTTATATTCCTGGCGCGATCCGTCATAAACCAGAACCTGCTGTCCGCTGCGGTCACTGACGATCACACCACGCTTGGCAAGAATGGTAACAGGTGGGCTTTCACTGTTGCGGCTGTCGTAAATCATCAGGCCTTCAAGTTCGCCTTTGCTATTACGGTCCTTGATGAAAACCGTCAGGTTATTGCCAATGGAATTGAAGATTCCCTCGCGCAGCAAAAGTTCCGAATATTGCGCCTTAATGGTTACGCGCATCAACTGCATTTTCGACAGCGCAATCGGTGCCAGCCATGCAGAAACGATAAAGACAATCAAGGTAATGCCGCTCGCCAGCATGATGGCCGGACGGGCCAGACGCAGCGGCGAAAACCCTGTCGAGCGCATCACCACGATTTCGGAATCGGCGCTCATACGGTTGTAAATAAACACGGTGGAGATCATCAGGGCGATAGGAAGGATCACCTCAAAAAATCTGGGCATCGCTAAAAACGTAAGGGCAAAGAATGAAAAACTCGACGCGCCGGAATTGATGATCAATTCCAGAAACCGCAGGGACTGGGTCAGCATGATCACCATGGCGAGCGAGAGCGCAGTGAACAATGTCGCCAGAAAAAGATTTTTCAAAAGATAACGGTCGAAAACCATCGATACACGCGCACAAGAGCCCTAGTCAGCCAGCCAAAAACAACTATTATCTTGGTATAGCCGCATCGGGCGGCTACGTCCATCCGGCGCAACCCCGCAATTTAAGAAAAAATCATGAGTTTCACCCTTCATTTCTCCAAAAAATCCTCCAAAGCCGACACTGTTCTCGTTTTCGCCAATGATAAGGGCAAATTACTCACGGGCGGGGCTGTCCTTGATAAAGCGGCTGGTGGTCTCCTGACTTCCGCCCTTGCCACGCGCGAAGGCTTTACTGGCAAGCTCGGAGAAACCATGGCCGTATTTCTACCCAAGGCAGCGGGTTATGCCCAGGCACTGGTGGTAGGAACTGGTGATTCTGCAAAACTGGAACGCCTGTCCTATGAAACCATGGGCGGCAAATCGCTCCCGGCCCTCAAATCCATCGCCGCCAAGAAGGTGGATGTCCTGATGGATACCGACAAGGCAGAGTACGCGGCCTCTTTTGGCGCGGGTCTAAACTTACGCAACTATGTATTTGACAAGTACAAGTCTAAAGCCAAAGGCGACAAAACCAAGGCCGCTGCGGAGTTGAAGGACGTTTCCATCATTACAAATGCTGCGGGCGCCGCCAAATTGTACGATGAATATGCAGCTGTTGCGCAAGGTGTATTCCTTGCCCGGAATCTGGTCAATGAGCCCGCGAACGTACTGTACCCTGAGAGTTATGCCGCGATTATTTTGAAAGAATTGAAGCCGCTCGGCGTACAGATCGAAATTCTCGATGAGAAAAAGATGCAAAAAATCGGCTTCGGTGCTCACCTTGCCGTAGGCATGGGATCTATCCGTACGCCACGCGTTGTCATCATGCGCTGGAACGGTGCGGGCAAAGGTACAGCCAAGAAGTCCAAAGGCCCTTTGGCCTTCGTTGGTAAGGGCGTGACGTTCGATACCGGTGGTATTTCGATCAAGCCTGCCGCCGGTATGGAAGAGATGAAAATGGATATGGGCGGTTCCGCCGCCGTGGTTGGCCTGATCAAGGCATTGGCCACCGTCAAAGCGAAAGTTGATGTCGTGGGAATCGTGGGATTGGCGGAGAACATGCCGTCTGACCGCTCATACAGACCGGGCGATATCATCACCTCCCTGTCCGGCAAAACCATCGAAGTACTGAACACGGATGCCGAAGGCCGCCTCGTTCTGTGCGATGCCATGACCTACGTACAGAATACTTACAAGCCATCGATGATGATCGACCTTGCCACATTGACAGGCGCGATTATGGTCGCGCTCGGACATGAGTACGCGGGCGTCTTCGCCAATGATGATGGCTTATGGTCTCAGATGGAAAAGGCCGGAAAGGCGTGCGGAGAGAAAATCTGGCGTATGCCGCTCGACCAGGCGTACCGCGATGAGATGAAAGGTGTACCCTCCGACCTTCAGAACCTAGGTAACCTTGGTCGATATGGCGGCGCGTGTTCGGCCGCTGGCTTCCTCGAACATTTCGTCGATAGCGGCGTGAAATGGGCGCATATCGATATCGCCGGTACTGCGTGGTGGAAGTCTGATAAACCAACAACACCAAAAGGTGGATCGGGCTATGGCGTTCGTTTGCTTTATCAACTTGTCACCGATAATTACGCGGCCTAATATACATCCTGTCCCTTATTAGAGAGTGTTATGACGGAAGTCCGTTTCTATCATCTGCTGACTCAACCGCTGGAGCGCGCTTTGCCTGCTATTCTAAGCAAGGTGCTATCTACTGACCGTCGTGCGGTGGTTCGGTTCGCCGATGACAAGGAGGTCCGTCATTTCAATGACCATCTTTGGACATACGATGCGGGTAGTTTCCTACCACACGGTCATGGCAAAAATGAATACGCCAGTATGCAGCCTGTCTATCTCACGACACTGGCTGAAAACCCGAATAAGGCCAACGTACTGGTCCTCTGCAATCAGAATGCTGTCCCCGAAAATATCGGCGAATTTTCGCTGTGCTGCGATTTTCTCGACGGGCAAAATGATGACGCCGTACAAGGCGCACGCGAACGCTGGAAAATATACAAAGAAGCAGGTCATGCCGTGACGTACTGGCAGCAGACGGACAGCGGCGGCTGGGAACAGAAGGCATAAAAAAACCTCCGTACACTACGGAGGTTTTTTAAATTTAGATGTATGCCTCAGTGCTTGGCTGGCTCGGCGGCCTTAGCATCAGCAGGCGCTTCTACCTTGGCGGCATCACCTTCAGCGGCCGGGGCAGCTTCTTCCGCTGGCGGTGTCAACTCGGCGGCTTCAGCAGCAATTTCGCTAGCACTTGGTTCAGCCTTCGGCGATGGTGCCAGCGTACGCAGATAAGCAATTACAGCAGCGCGGTCTTCAGGCTTCTTCAAACCAACGAAGCTCATCTTCGTACCCGGCGCGTAGGCTTTGGGTTTCCAGAGGAACTTGTTCAGCTCGGCATAAGTCCATGTCGATCCGCCATGTTCCAGCAGAGCGCCGGAATAAGCAAAACCCGGACGGTGATCTTTGGCCCCGCCCAGAACATTGTAAAGGTTTGGACCAACGCCGTCCGGACCACCAGAATTAAACGTGTGACAAGCGGCGCAAGCTTTGGCGACTTTCTCACCCTTGCCTGCATCGGCGGCGGCAATCAAAGCGAGAATTGGTTCAGCCATGGCGACCTTGGCAGCGCCACCGGCGCTCGGTGCTTCCATTTCTTCGACATTGTAGGCGAATTCATGCGGCTGATGCGGGTGAACCAATTGCTTGGACACAAAACCACCGAGTGCGGCGATGATGCCAGCCACCAGGATTGCCGCGAAAATTTTATTGAACTCCATACCGCCCATGAACGGACCCCTTTGCCCTTGTTTAAGGATTTGAAACCTTGCAAAAATAATGGCTTTTAGCCTATACCAGTGTTCCCGCCCCGCCAAGGGGTGAAACCACGGGATATGGTGTAAATTCAGGCCTTCGAAAAATCAAGACCGTTATGAGCAAAACCCAAGATACCTATAAGAAAATTTCGTTTCAGGGCGCCCATGGCGCTTATTCGGATTTGGCCTGCCGCGAAGCGTTCCCGAACCTGGAAACGGTCCCCTGCAACACCTTTGAAGATGCCTTTGCCGCCGTACAGACTGGCGTAACCGATCTGGCGATGATTCCGATTGATAATACGCTGGCTGGCCGCGTTGCCGATGTGCACCGCCTGATGCCGGGAAGC
>CAZUYV010000021.1:0-12991 GCA_964624435.1 uncultured Micavibrio sp.
AATTCGAGCGCCATGCCGGCCAGCACGCGCGCATCCTGCCCTTCGGGACAGCCGAACAGGGTTCGCTGATTAGGCGTTGTCGTGATCGCTTCGGCTTTTTGCATAGGTATGTGTCAGCAGTTTTTCCAAGATCGGGTTCATCAAATTGGCAGGCGCTGCCTTCTGGCCGGATATCCAGTCATAAACATCCGGGTCCGGCGTCTGGAGCAATTCTTCATAAAAATCGAGCGCAGCCGAATCCATGCCCGGCACGTTTTCATCGGCAAAAGACCCCATAATCAGGTCCATTTCCCGCGTCCCCCGGTGCCAGGACCGAAAAATAAGGCGTTTTCGTCTGTTTTCAATATCTTCCATGGGGTTCTTTTACCCATTTGCCCTGCGCTTGTCATCCCCTTCTCAGCCGTTTATGACTTATATATGCCACGTCCATTTGCTCTCGATCCGCTGTTCCGAACCCTGACCGTCCTGCCGGGCGTCGGGCCGAAAAACATGAAGCTGTTTGAAAACCTTCTGGGCGGTGGAAAAATCCTCGATCTGCTGTGGCACCGCCCGGTGGATTTTGTCGATCGCAGCTATTCCCCCAAAATCGGTGAAGCGCTCGATGGAAAAATCTGCACTATCGAAGTGTACGTGAACAAGCATTTCCCCTCGCCCAAGCGCGGCCTGCCCTACAAGGTCTGGGTGACGGATGATAGCGGGGCCATGAACCTTGTCTTCTTTAACGCCAACAAGGACTGGATCGAAAAACAACTTCCCATCGATAAAAAAGTTGTCGTCAGTGGCCGGATGGAAATTTTCCAGGGTAACCGCCAGATCGTTCATCCCGATGCGATTGTCAAACCCGAGGACCGCGATACGATTGAAAAAATCGAACCAATCTATCCCCTTACCGCAGGCCTTACCAACAAGGCGGTACGCAAGGCGGTACAGGGCAGCCTTGTCATGCTCCCCGAACTTTCGGAATGGCTGGATGACGCCCACAAGAAGCGTCATAAATGGCCTGATTGGAAAGACGCCGTCGAAAAACTTCATTCACTGAAAGATGTCACGGGCCTGTTGCCATCAGACCCGGCGCGCTCCCGCCTTGCCTATGATGAATTGCTGGCGAACCAACTCGCCCTCGCCATCGTTCGGGGCAAGCAACAAAAGCTCAATGGTCGCGCATGGCAGCCGACAGGCAAGCTGCATGAACGCCTTGAAAAGGCCCTGCCCTTTAAACTGACGAATGCGCAAAATCGCGCGTTATCCGAAATCGATGGCGATATGAAGGCCCCGCTGCGTATGCTTCGCCTTCTACAAGGCGATGTTGGCAGTGGGAAAACCATTGTGGCCGCCATGGCGATGCTGAATGTCATTGAATGCGGAGCGCAGGCCGCCATCATGGCGCCGACAGAAATTCTCGCCCGCCAGCATGCGCAAAGCTTTGCGCCTTGGCTCGAAGCCGCAGGTATCAATTTTATTTGCCTGACAGGACGCGACAAAGGCAAAGCACGCGATGAACTGCTGGCGCAAATAACCGATGGCCGGGCGCAGGTTATTATCGGGACACATGCGTTGTTTCAGGAAGGCGTGGATTTCCACGATCTCGGCCTTGCTGTCATCGACGAACAACACCGCTTCGGTGTACATCAACGTTTAAAACTTTCCACCAAGGGTCGCGGCACTGATGTCCTCGTCATGACCGCGACGCCCATCCCGCGCACGCTCACCCTCACCGCCTATGGCGATATGGAGGTCAGCCGCCTCGATGAAAAGCCACCGGGCCGAAAACCCATCGATACATTGCTTGTCCCGCTTGCGAAAAAAGAAGAGATGATTGCCGGTGTCGGCCGTCACCTTGAAACCGGCGCGCGCATTTATTGGGTCTGCCCGCTTGTCGAAGAAAGTGAATTCATCGATCTGCAAGCGGCGGAAGAACGATACGATATTTTGAAAGACCGCTTCGGCGATATTGTCGGCCTAGTCCACGGCAAGATGAAACCAACCGAAAAAGATGCGGTGATGGAACGTTTCGCCAAGGGAGAACTGAAAATCCTCGTCGCCACAACGGTGATCGAGGTTGGCGTGAATGTACCCGAAGCCACCGTCATGGTAATAGAACATGCCGAACGATTCGGACTGGCCCAATTACATCAATTGAGGGGAAGAGTCGGACGCGGTGGAACCAAATCCTATTGTTTCTTGTTATATGGGGAAGCACTCTCGTTGGCGGGTAAAGAACGGCTAAAAATTATGCGTGATACTGAAGACGGCTTCCTGATCGCCGAAAAAGATCTGGAACTCCGCGGCGGCGGCGAAATCCTCGGAACCCGCCAATCTGGCCTTCCGGTCTTTAAATTGGCTGATTTGCCGACTCATGGCGACCTTTTGGCGACGGCGCGGGATGATGCCAAACTCATCCTTTCCAAAGACCCCGAACTTGAAAAAATGCGGGGCAACGCCTTGAAATCACTTCTTTATTTGTTCGAACAAGACCAGGCAATCAGCAATCTTCGGGCCGGTTAAAATTGGTTAAATTTGCTTTAATGCCTAAAGAACTGTTAATTTTGTAGAGATAATTCTCATAATACTGTAAACGATTATCACTTAGCGTGATTCAAAAGGGAAATAGATCATGGCTGAACTAGCAGCAGCACAAGGCCCACGAGTTACTAGAAAATCCTCTGCCGCACCTGAGATCGTGCCGCAGTCGGACAAATCTGTTCCCGACAAAATCCAAGAAATTATTTCCCTTACCGCTCATCGTCACGCAAGCCTGCGCAATGACGAAGAAAAAACCCAAAAATACCGCGACTGGCTTTTGAGTTTCCACAATTCCCTGCCTTATGTGATCGGCCTTGATGCCCTGATCCATGTTCACAAAACACATCTCAGAAATGCCCATCACCGCGGCGACCTTGCCTATCAGATATTTGAGGCCTATCACGGAAAAGATTCCGAAGGTAAGCCGTTGGCGAAATTCGTTGATGGGGCAGTTGGGCTAACAACCGCTAATGGCATTATCCAGCTGACCGACCATGGGGTTGATTTCATTCCCGCCAAGGACAAAGAAATGTCATGGGATGAAGCCTATCGTATCGCTGCACTGGCGCTCGATGACCCAAGATTGTTGCCACCACACTTGATGATGATTAAGGGCACTGGCTACAAAACCGATGCCAACAATAATGTCACTAACTTTGGCAATGAACGTGAAAGATGGATGCTCCAACAAGCTGTCCGTTATCTCGCCAAGGCCTATGACCAGAAAGTTGAATTCACAGGCCCTCCCCCTAAGAAACCACTACGGGAATTGTTAACTCGCCCTGATGAAATTGGCGCAAATTTTGTTGGCTCAATGCCACACAATGGCGAATCTATGAGATTTATTGCCACGACAGCCGCCTCAAATGGAGAATTTCTTCCACCGGAACCTGTTGTCGTGGAAGAACCTGTAGCAGAAGATTTACCGCAACCAACAGATCCTATACGCCAAGCGGACAACAAATCTGCGGGAGATGTTGACCTGATGGCCCCTGCCAGAACCATGCAGGAAGAACTTGCAGTTGGAAACATACCGCCAATTAATCGCATTCCGCCGATGTTGATCAAAAAATACGAAGAAATGATCGAAAAAACACCAGAGCTTCACGATCTGGAAATTGTTGATCACCTGCCCGATGGCACTCCCGTCCGGCGCTATATATTCGTGCCTGTAACAGGTTTAAAAAACAACCCTATGCTCGAATTGTTCTATATAGAGCAGGACGGAAAATGGTCCATCGCCGAAGCTTATAAAATAGGCGGCCTCGACTATGCGAACGAAAACATGGATGAAATGGAAGAAACATCCAAATCTGAACTCATGTATAAAAATCTTGGCATACCTTTTAGCAAAAACGATCTTCCGGAATCTTTGCGTGATGTCGCAAATGCCCTTCATAAAACAAACGCGGCAAGCGAAGAGGCGGGGCCAAAATTTACGCCGACGGCAAACCCAATCATTATCGCGCAGGAAGAAAAAGAACAATCTGCTGATGAACCAGCTTCGTCCAATATCGAAGAAGATCTGAATAAAATAATGGGCAACGGTGAAGAAACTCCAGTCGCCGCACCAGACGTTGATCCTACCGTTCTCAAAGCCAAGGAAACTTGGGAAACGATCCTGACACGCAATGGCTTGCAGTTTGAAGAAACATCCCCCTTCTATCGCTGCCTTGAGCAGGCCGCTTCGAATGGCGTTTACGGCAAAACGGAATATGACGTAGATGTGTATCAATATGATGTTCCCGCGCAGGATGGAAAAACACCGGTTTCCCTTTTCTTTACGGGCGAAAAAGGTGATGCCGGTTCCAGAGTTCGTATCCTCAAGATGGATATGAAAGACCTAGAAACGGGCACTGTTCGCAATCTTTATCACGATCGCACTCTGCCCTTCATGAGCAATGAAGACATTGAACATGAACAACATCTCCTTGCCGAACAGGCCATCACTGATGCCTATATCGAAAGCCATGTAACCGCGTTTGTCGAAGGCAAAACAGATGAAGCCCCAATCGTCGTGGCAGAAGCACCTGCGCTGGAATCGGTTATAGCCCCTTCTGCAGAACCCATCATAGCCCCCCCTGTTCTGGGAACGCCGCTCGATATTTTAGCCGCTTTTGAGAGCGACCTCAACGCTCATCCTGATGACGTTGAGGTCGCTAAAGAAAAACGCCCATTCCAAATTGATGGACGTGATGTTTATAGAATCAGCACGAACAATTCCTCGCTCCTGTTCAGAGAAGTTGCAGAGCAAAAATATAAGGTCATCGCTGGCACTATTAACGGGGAACAATTCAGTCATCCTGATGCCGAACGTATGGTAAGAGCCCCCGCGGAAACGATCCCTGCGCCTGTTGCGGAACCTGTCGTTGCGGCAGCTGAACCCGATTTTGTGGTAACCGCTCCTGTCGCGCAACGTGTCGCGGAGAAAACAGTCTTTGAACCAAAACCTGTACCTGCTGCAGTAACTGAACCCGCACCAATAGCAGTAGAAGTCCCCGCCGCAGTCGTAGAACAGCCGAAGATCGATAATGCTCTGGACGCTGAATACGACGAAGCCCTTAGAATCTTGGATCGTGTTCCCGACTTCTTTGAAAAGCAAAGCAAATCTGTTTTCATGAAAAGGCTCAATGATGTGCGCGAGCTTAGCGGGAATGGGCAGCCATTCAACATCACCTATCAAGACCTGCTGGATCGTCTAAAAAAAGATGGCATGGTCGAAATGAAAGATACCTATAAAACCGGCGACAAAGAACGCGTCTACGAGTTCTCTACTTTTATAGCGCACTCTGATCACCATAGAGCTGTCGCCCAATTAATGGTCAATCATCCTGAAAAATGGGTTGGACAGGATTTGGCCAGCCTTACAAGCAAGGTGCAGGCCGCCATACAATTAGCTAGCAAAGCATCGGTGAGCGAATATTACGCAGAGCAGTTGATGAGAGACCTCCATCGCAATCACGTCTATCATTTAGATGCAGACAAGAAAATTTCGTCCGTTGCGGTTGGCCTTGCAAAGATTGATAAATACAATCTGGCAATGGACTTTAACAAAGCCGCAGATGCAACGCCGGTTGCGAAACCTACACCTGTTCTTGTGGCTGTATCGCCGACGCAATCCACGCAATGGCCTGCGACAGCAACCAAGCTATCCGTTCAACCGCTCCAGTCCGGCGAAAACGTTCTTGCTGCGGCTCTGCGTGTAGCGGCCAAACAGGCGGCCAGCCCGATGGATGAACTTGAGCAGGATTATGCCGCTGATGCGAACTGGACAGAGTTACAACGCAAGATGGGCGTCCCGCCAGAACTGCGCCTCGCAGCCGAATAATTACTTTGCCGGTGGGGTGATAATCCCGCCGGAGGCGATCAGCTTCACGGCGTCTTCCACGCTCATCGACAGGTAAATCACATCTTTCTTCGGAACGAAGACGACGAACCCCGCCGTGGTTGGCGTCACGGGGATGTAGATATTCAAAACTTCAGACCCGCCCCCAACGCTCTGTATCTCACCCGGTGTTACGCCCGTCACAAAACCGATGGTCCATGAATTCGGATGCGGATATTGGAACAATACAACATCACGGAACGCGGTCGATTGCGTCCCGATGGTCATTTCAAACACCTGCTTCAGGGCATTATAAACCGTGTTCAAAATCGGCATGCGGCCAACAATGAATTCTGATATCCGGATAATCATCCGGCCGAGGAAATTGCGCGCCGAAAATCCAATAGCGATGAAAAAGACCACCGTGATGATCAGCCCCATACCAGGAATTTCAAACGGCAGATAACTATTCGGGTTGTATTCGGAAGGGATAAGCTTGGCCACCAGCTTATCAACGAAGGTCAGGAACCACCATGCACTCCAGAGTGTGATGGTAATGGGAACTGTCACAACAATGCCGGTGAAGAAATAACCGCGCAGGCGCGCGCCTACGCCTCTGGGCGGCAGGGCTGCCTCCTCCATATCATCCTTGAACGGGTTATTGGAGGAAGGGCCCATATCAGACTTTCATCTTGGCGCGGAGATAATCCGCAACCTTGTCCATCGAGATGCGTTCCTGCGCCATCGTGTTGCGCTCCCGCACCGTGACGGTGTTATCGGCCAGTGTGTCATTGTCGATGGTGAAACAGAACGGCGTGCCGATCTCATCCTGACGCGCATAACGCTTGCCGATATTCTGCTTGATATCCAGATCAACCGGGAATTCTTCGCGCAGCTCCATATAAAGCTTCTCGGCCTTTTCCGGATGTCCGTCTTTGGCGGTGAGTGGAAGGATCGCGGCTTTCTTCGGCGCAATCTTGGGATGGAAGTTGAGGTAAACACCTGATGGGCGGCTTGGGTCCGGCGTATAGGCCTCGCAGAGCAGCGCGAGGACGCCGCGCGTCAACCCGGCCGCCGGTTCGATCACATGTGGGATATAACGGTTCTGCGGATCTTCTGGATCCATATATTCCATCTTGGTGCCCGAATGCGTAGCATGCTGTGTCAGGTCGAAATCGCAACGGTGCGCGATCCCTTCCAGTTCGCCGTAAAGCTTGTTGCCATCGTTATCGGTGCCGTTGAACGGGAAGTGATATTCGATATCTGCGGTTCCAAGGCCGGCCTTCGCATAGTGTGACAATTCATCTTGCCCATGATTGCGCATCTGCAGGTTTTCATCGGACAGACCAATATCCTTCCAGAATTTTTGGCGCTCTTCAAACCAGAATTTCTGCCACTTCGCGGCTTCGGTTGGATGGCAGAACCATTCCAGTTCCATCTGTTCGAACTCGCGGGAACGGAAGATAAAGTTACGCGGGTTGACTTCATTGCGGAACGCTTTTCCAATCTGGGCAATCCCGAACGGCATTTTGACGCGCGATGAATCCAGCACGTTTTTATAATTGAGGAAAATCCCCTGCGCTGTTTCCGGGCGTAAGTAAGCCTTGGAATCATCGCTTTGCGTGGCCCCAACGAATGTTTCAAACATCAAGTTGAATTGTTTCGGCTCGGTCAGCGTGCCAACGGTCTTTGTGTCCGGCGCGATAATTTTTGGATAATCAGTTGTTGGAACATCGGGCAGCGGACGAACATCATACTCGCTCGCCTTCTTCATCGTATTCAATTTCTTCAGGCGTTTTTCAACTTCCTCCGGCTCAACACCATCCTGAATGGCGATCCAATCGCCCTTCCCGTCTTTTGGCACCATGACAACAAGGTGATCCTGACGGTACCGCAGCTTCGTCTCACGGCAATCCACCATCGGGTCGGAAAAGCCGCCAACGTGGCCGGAGGCAACCCATGCTTTGGGGTTTTGGATGATCGCGCTATCAACACCGACAATCTGCACCGGGTGGCCATCGGGCCCAATCGGCGGGCACAACACCATGCGGCGCCACCACAAATCACGCAGGTTGTTTTTCAACTCGACGCCCAACGGACCGTAATCCCAAAACCCGTTGATCCCGCCATAAATGTCAGAAGCAGGGAAAACAAAACCGCGCCGTTTGCACAGGGCAACGATTTCTTTCATGTCTTTTGCGGGGATATCGGCGGCGGGCGCCGTGGCAGCTTGCGTCATAAAAACCTCTATTGATTAACCCCTACAGATATAAGGGTTTTGGGGGTTTTCGCAAGATTTAAGAGGGAGGATTAAAGGCCTAAAAAGCTGGTGGCTGCGGAGGGGGTCGAACCCTCGACCTACTGATTAAAAGTCAGTTGCTCTACCAACTGAGCTACACAACCGTTACAGCTTTTTAGGCTTGCCGACCATAAGAATGTCGGGCCCCGCCGTCAAGCGTAGTTTTGGGGTTTTTCCGGCAAATTCTTAAAAAAACTGGCAAAATCCGCCCCCAAAGCCCGCTTCGGGCGTTAACCAGCCGGAAAGCCGGAAACTCAGCCCTGGGCGGTGTTCAGACGGGCCAAAGTGGCCGGTGTCACAAACTCGGAAATGTCGCCACCCAGCCCATGAATTTCCTTCACGAACGAGGCTGAAACAAACTGCCATTTATCAGCGGCCATCAGGAATACAGTATCAATATCTGGGGCAAGACGAGCATTCATCCCTGTCATCTGGAACTCGTAATCGAAATCAGAAATCGCACGCAGCCCACGGAAAATGCAATTGGCTTTCTTCTCACGGGCAAAATGGATCAGCAGGTTGTCAAACGACACGACCTCGATCTCACAATATTTTTCGGGAAGATTGTCGCAATCGGTGCGCACCATATCGAGACGTTCTTCAAGCGTGAAAAGCGGGTTCTTACGCGCATTGCTGGCAACACTCACAATCAGGCGGTCAACCTGACGGCTGGCGCGTTTGATCAGATGGAGGTGCCCCTTGGTGATGGGGTCGAAGGTTCCGGGATAAATCCCGATGCGGGGGCTCTGGGTCATATGCCCTTTTTAGCGCATCGCCCCATCCCCGCCAAGATTTATATAATCAGATCAATTATTTTTCCGGCTTTTTTGAAGCGTCCAGTGCCAGTTTTTCCTGCGCCTGCCGCGTCATCTGCGCACTAATAACCGCCGACATGGCTTCGCCTGTTTTATGCATGCCTTCAATAAAATCGTCGAATTGACTCATGGAGACAAACCTTCCCGTTGATTGACTATGATTCAATATTAGTCAAAACTTATGAAAATTCTATGAATTTTCACTCAGGGACCGACGAACGCTGGCTGGAATTGTGCGGGTACATGAATTCCGCATTCGCTGCGCTGCAAACCCGGCTGACTTTCAAACCAGTTGCCGACCGATGTATATCCTTCATCAAACAAGGGATGATACGGCAGGTCGTATTTCTTGAGGTATTGATAAATGTCCTTCGAAGTCCAGTCGATCAAGGGATAAACCTTTAACATGGCGTTTTGAGTTTCTGTTACATCCAGTCCGGCGCGGCGATCGTTTTGGTCCCTGCGCAGACCGGAAATCCATCCCTTGGCACCCAGCTCTTTAAAGGCCCTGTTCAACGGCTCTATTTTGGTCTCTAGCGCGAATTCTTTCTGCGCTTCCTCGTCCCCTTCCCATCTCCGTCCATCGACCGCCTCCTGCATCGCGGCGCTGCGTCCGGCGCTATAGACATGTAGGTTTAAAAACAAACGCTGGGTCAGCTTTTCTGCAAACTCATAGGTTTGCGGAAACAAATATCCCGTATCGATAAAAATCACGGGAATGTCTGGGCGAATTTGTGTCGCCATATGCAGCAGGACGGCAGATTGAATGCCAAAACTAGTCGTGAGCACCAGCTTCTTGCCGAATTTCTGGTCCGCCCATTCAATGCGGCCCTGCGATGATATTTCATTGAGATAGTCTGGAACGGCATCTGCCGCCTTTTTAAACGCGATAACTGACATGATAAATCCTGAAAATAGAAGATGAGCCGCAAGTGCAGCCGAAAAATACCAGCAATGGGGATGAGGTAATGGGTTTGCGCGCTACTTAGCGCAACATGTGCAGACACAGATCAGGAATGCGTGTTTCTGGACAACCATGAAATAACAATGGCACGCGGGCGGCAGAAGTCAATACCCGCTCGATGACACGGCGATTATTCCGCCGTGCCTTCACCCTCGTTATTGTCTTCAGCGATGACTTCTGTGACATCGCCTTCGACCACGTCGCCCTCTTCACCTTCGTCATCGACCAGCCAGGCAACGGAAACAACCTTCTCGCCTTCGGCAACCTTGAACAGGGTGACACCCTGCGCGCTGCGGCCTGTAAAACGAACGCCGCCGATTGGCATACGGATCATCTGCCCCATGTTGGAAATCAGCATGACCTGGTGATTGTCGGCGACCGGGAACGTGGCAACAACTTCGCCGCCGTTCTTTTTCGTCAGCGACATGTTGGTAATCCCCTGTCCGCCACGGCCCGTCAGACGGTACTCATAGGCCGATGTGCGCTTGCCGAACCCACCATTGGTGGCGGTGAGGAGGAACTGCTCCTTATCCTGCAATTGCTTGAACCGTTCCGGCGACAATGTGACATTGCCTGCGCCTTCTTCGGCTTCCATGCCTTCTTCATCGGCACCGCGCAATTTGCTGGCGGCCTTCAGATAGGCCGTTCGTTCATCTGGCGTGGCATCGACATGTTTCAAAACGGACATGGAAATAACTTCGTCCCCTGCCCCGATCTTGATCCCGCGAACACCGGTCGATGTCCGGCCGGCAAAGACACGGATATCATTAACATTGAAACGGATAGCCTTGCCCTTGGCGGTGGCGAGGAGGATATCTTCATCATCCGTACAGATTTTGACGGAAACGAGTTGTTCGCCCTCCTCCAGCTTCATGGCGATCAGGCCGTTGGAGCGAATATTCTGGAAGTCGGTCAGCTTGTTGCGGCGGACAGAACCATGGCTGGTCGCAAACATAACGTCCAGCTTGTCCCACACGGTTTCATCTTCGGGCACGCGCAGGTAAACGGAAACATTCTCGCCTTCCTGCAACGGCATCAAATTCACCAGCGCCTTGCCACGGCTTTGTGGTGATGCCAGCGGCAATTGCCAGACCTTCAATTTGTGAGCGATCCCACGGCTGGTAAAGAAAATAATCGGTGTGTGCGTGGAGGCCACGAACATGTCGGACACAAAATCCTCATCCTTCAGCGCCGTGCCGGAACGGCCTTTGCCGCCGCGACGTTGCGCGCGGTAAGTATCCAGCGGAACACGTTTGACATACCCAGCATGACTGATCGTCACGACCATGTCTTCGCGCTGGATCAGCTCTTCGATATCCATTTCGAATTCGGAATCAACCAGCTGCGTGCGGCGCGGCGTATCAAACTTGGCCTTAATCTCGATCAGTTCATTGCAAAGAACGTCGAGCATTTTCTCGCGGGATGCGAGGATGGCAAGATATTCGGCAATCGCATCGGTAATCTGTTTCAGTTCATCGCCGATCTTGTCGCGCTCAAGACCTGTCAAACGGTGCAGACGCAGATCGAGGATCGCTTTTACCTGCGCTTCGGACATCTGATATGTCCCGGCCTCATCCAGCAGATATTCAGGATCATCGATCAATTCAATCAATGGCGCGATATCGTGCGCTGGCCAGCGCTTGTTCAGCAAACCTTCTTTGGCTTCCTGCGGTGTCTTGGCATTGCGGATCAGGGCGATGACTTCATCGATATTGGCAACAGCCACGGCAAGACCGGCCAAGATATGGGCGCGTTCGCGGGCCTTGCCCAGTTCATAAATAGTGCGGCGGGTAATAACCTCTTCGCGGAATTTCACGAAGGCATAGATGAAATCTTTGAGGACCAGCGTGCGCGGGCGACCATGGTCCAGCGCAACAAGGTTGCAGCCGAATGATGTTTGCAGCGCCGTGTGTTTGAACAACTGGTTCAAAACGACATCGCCGATCGCGCCTTTTTTGAGTTCAATAACGATACGAACGCCATCGCGGTCGGATTCATCGCGGATCTCAGAAATATCCTCCACGATTTTTTCACGGGCAACTTCGCCAAGGCGGACCAGAAGGTTCCCCTTGTTCACTTGATACGGGACTTCATGAACAATAATCGCTTCGCGATCCTTGCCGATATCTTCAAATGATGTCTTGGCGCGCATCGGCACAGACCCGTTACCGGTGTGATAGGCGCTGCGGATACCCGCACGGCCAAGGATCAAACCGCCTGTCGGGAAATCGGGACCAGGAATAATTTCGTTCAGCTCTTCAATAGAAATATCCGGGTTCTTCACGAATGCGAGGCAACCATCGATGACCTCACCAAGGTTGTGCGGCGGAATGTTGGTCGCCATCCCCACGGCAATACCGCCGGCACCATTGACCAGAAGGTTTGGAATACGCGCTGGCAGAACTTCAGGCTCGGTCAAGCTCTCGTCATAGTTTGGGTGGAAATCGACGGTGTCCTTGTCGATATCTTCCAGCAGCATTTCGGATGCTTTGTTCAAACGCGATTCCGTGTAACGCATCGCCGCCGGCATATCGCCGTCCATGGAACCAAAGTTCCCCTGCCCGTCGATCAATGGCAGACGCAGAGAAAAGCTCTGCGCCATGCGCACCATCGCCATGTAAATCGCCTGGTCGCCGTGCGGGTGATACTTACCCATGACATCCCCGACAATACGGGCGGATTTTTTGTAAGGCTTGTCGGATGAATATCCGCCTTCGCGCATCGCGTGAAAAATACGGCGGTGAACAGGTTTCAATCCATCGCGCAGATCCGGCAGCGCACGGCTCACGATCACGCTCATCGCGTAATCGAGATAGGATTTTTTCATCTCATCTTCGATGGTGATGATGGGTGAGCCAGTGTCTTTGGTTGCCGTATCGGACATAGTTTTTACCGTTCTAAAAATTCAATATTTATGAACGTTTTTTGTAGCAAATCGGGAGGGTAAAAACAAGCAAATGCGGGGCTTTTTCCCACATAACAAAGGCTTCAAATCATTGGAAAAATCAGCGCTGCTGACCGGTGCGGAGATCGAGCATCGCGGCATCGATCATTTTGGTCATGAC
>CAZUYV010000022.1:0-2462 GCA_964624435.1 uncultured Micavibrio sp.
TCTATATAGGGGTGCTTGTTGTGCCCCTTCGGGTCATACCGGGAATCCGAATTGCGGTTGAGCGATAGGATGCGGATATCGCGTTCCGGATTCTCATGCACTGTAATTACGTTGTACTGGTTGTTCCGGACGATATGCATGCTTTCCATCACCGGCGCGGAGTTGAATCCGAGCCCGGCCAGCACCACGGCAAACATGACCAGCTTGGATGGAATCGGTTTGCGCATCCCTAAAACGAAATATAGGCCAGCGAGCAGGATGAAATTCAGGGCCGCGGTGTAATGCACGCCGATGGTCGCCATCAGGACGAGCGTAGAGAAGGTGGCGCCGAGGAACGACCCGATGGTTGAGAAGAACAGGATTTTGCCGGTAATCTGGGACAGATGCTCCCGGCGGAAATAATTGCTGATCAATGGAATGGTCTGTCCCAGCAGGAAAACCGGGATGATCAGGAAGATCAGGGAATAGAGGCTGGCAATGGCAACCCTATGGGTGATGCCCTGTTTGATCAGGGCTTCCATGAAGACCGTTAACGGGAAATAGGATAGTCCGAAGACGAGGATGGTCGCGGCGATCAGGATGTTGTTGGCCAGTTTGCCACGAACGCCCACCCAATGGCCGAATATGTTTTTTCCCGGTTTGAACTGTCCGCCGAAATAGTACCCGAAAGAGAGGGGGAGCAGGACGGCGGCGATAATAATAGAGACCATGTCGGTCCCGCTGCCGATAAAGGGAATCGTCACCCGGATGGCCAGAAGTTCGGAAGAGAGGACGACATAACCCTCTATAATTATTATGGCAAACAATGCGTAAAAAGCGCGTTTTGTAAGAATCATCTGAACTCACTCAAATTACGGGGAAATTTCGGCCAGCGTACGTGCTGCCAAGTATCTTCTTTTTCCTCACAAATTTCACCTTTTTTTGCGGCTTTATACGCTTGCGTTTGGCCAAACTTCTGTGCTATCTCAGGCGCAACTTTTAAACACTTTTATATATAGGGACATGCGTGGCTTCTAATAATAGATCCTCAGGCACTGCCGCCTTACGGTACGCGTCCGCTCTGGTCGATTTGGCTATGGAGCAGGGTGTTATTCCATCCGTTGAAAAAGACGTGGCCGAACTGCGCGCCATGATCGCTTCTTCCCCTGATCTGCAAGCATTGGTTCGCTCTCCGCTGGTGAAGGCTGCGGCCCAGCAGTCCGCGCTCTCGGCTCTAGCGGATGCGGCAAAGCTGTCGCCTTTGACCAAGAACTTCTTGCTGACACTGGCCGCCAACCGCCGCCTGAAAGACATCGATGCGATTTTGAAGGCTGTTCAGGATAGCCTGTCTGCCCGTCGCGGTGAAATTCAGGCCAATGTCGAATCGGCACAAGACCTGTCGGCATCCCAGAAAAAAGATCTGGAAGAATCCCTCTCCAAAACCATCGGCCGCCCTGTTTCTGTCGATGTGAAGGTGAACAAGGACCTGATCGGTGGCCTCGTCGTCACGCTCGGCTCCCTGATGATCGATGACTCGGTCAAATCCAAGCTGGACCGTTTGTCCCGCGCCATGAAATACCAACGCGACGCCGCGTAAGTTAAAACAACAACACCCCCAAGAACACTTAGAGAATACGAAGAGATACAAAGAGGAATAAAATGGAAATCAAAGCAGCCGAAATTTCGCAGATCCTGAAAAAACAGATCGCAGACTTTAGCGCCCAGGCAGATGTTGCCGAAATCGGTCAGGTTCTGTCCGTTGGCGATGGCGTTGCCCGCGTGTATGGCCTCGATAAAGTTCAGGCCGGTGAGATGGTGGAATTCCCGGGCGGCGTCAAAGGTATGGCGCTGAACCTTGAATCCGACAATGTCGGGGTTGTTATTTTCGGGTCCGACCGCGCGATTAAAGAAGGCGATATCGTCAAACGTACCGGCCAGATCGTGGAAGTTCCTGTTGGCCGTGGTCTTCTGGGCCGCGTTGTTGATGGCCTCGGTAACCCAATCGATGGCAAAGGCCCGATCAAGGATGCGAAATTCTCCCGCGTTGAAATCAAGGCGCCGGGCGTTATCGCGCGTAAATCCGTGCATGAACCAATGCAGACAGGCCTGAAGGCGATTGACGCGCTCGTTCCTGTTGGCCGCGGTCAGCGCGAACTTATCATCGGCGACCGTCAGACAGGTAAAACGGCTGTTGCGATCGATGCGATCATCAACCAGAAAAACGTCAACAAGGATGCTGATAAATCCAAGCACATGGTTTGCATCTATGTTGCCGTTGGTCAGAAACGTTCTACTGTGGCTCAACTCGTTCGCGAACTCGAAGATAATGGCGCAATGGAATACTCCATCGTTGTTGCCGCGACCGCGTCCGATCCAGCCCCGATGCAGTTCCTCGCACCCTACACTGGTTGCGCGATGGGTGAATTCTTCCGCGACAATGGCGAACACGGTTTGATCGTGTATGACGATCTGTCCAAACAGGC
>CAZUYV010000022.1:2562-12786 GCA_964624435.1 uncultured Micavibrio sp.
TCCGCGACAATGGCGAACACGGTTTGATCGTGTATGACGATCTGTCCAAACAGGCAGTTGCTTACCGTCAGATGTCCCTGCTGCTGCGTCGCCCACCGGGCCGCGAAGCTTACCCGGGCGATGTGTTCTACATTCACTCCCGTCTGCTGGAACGTGCTTGTAAGGTTAATGATTCTCTCGGCGCTGGTTCGCTGACGGCTCTGCCGATCATCGAAACACAGGCCGGTGACGTATCCGCCTACATTCCTACAAACGTAATTTCGATTACCGATGGTCAGATCTTCTTGGAGACAGGTCTGTTCTTCAAAGGGATCCGCCCTGCCATTAACGTTGGTCTGTCCGTTTCCCGCGTGGGTTCTGCGGCGCAGATCAAGGCGATGAAACAGGTTGCTGGTTCCATCAAACTCGAACTCGCCCAATACCGCGAAATGGAAGCGTTCGCTCAGTTCGCCTCCGACCTCGATGCCTCGACACAACGTCTGCTGGCTCGTGGCGCACGTCTGACACAATTGCTGAAACAGCCGCAATACTCGCCGCTGACAGTGGAAGAACAGGTTGTCGTGATTTATGCCGGTACCAAAGGCTATCTCGACACAATCGCCGTGAACGATGTTTCGAAATTCGAACAGCGCCTGCTGGAAGACCTCCGTGCAAACGGCAAGGCGATCCTCGATGGTCTGCGCAAAGATCAGAAAATCGATGGCGTGGAATCCCAGATCAAGGACTTCCTCTCCAATGCGGTGAACAGCTTCGGCGGCGCTACTGCCAAAAAGGCGGCGTAAGGAAACGTAATGACAGCTTGGTATCAATTTGAGAGCACAATAAAAGATCTGAATGCTGCTGAAGCATTCAGTGCAGCATCTCGTATTGAAAAAATTACTTCTCAGATTTCATCTATAAATATCTCCAGCGTACCGTTTGGGGATGTGAAGGAATTACCATCGCTGTTGTTGAATTTCGCAACGTCTTCCAATCAGGATTTGGATGCTCTGCCAGTTGATGGGCAGAAAGTCCAGAATGCGATTGATTTGGTTTCACGTTGTACCGTGCGCGAAGCGTGCGAGTTCACATACATGCTTAAAGAACAACCGGAATATGCGATCTAATAGAGATTGATGGATAAAATATGCCAAGCTTAAAGGACTATAGAAACAGAATCGCTTCCGTTAAATCGACCCGTAAAATTACGTCGGCGATGAAAATGGTTGCGGCGTCTAAATTGAAGCGCGCGCAGGAAAAGGCGGAGGCGTCTCAACCCTATGCAAAAGCCATGGGTGAAATCCTCTCCCGCCTGTCACAGGGCGTGACGGTGACATCCGCATCACCGCGCCTTCTCGTCGGCACAGGAAAAGATGCAACGCATTTGATCGTCGTCGTGACGTCTGACCGCGGTCTGGCTGGCGGGTTCAACGCCAACCTTGTTCGCGCCGCGCGTCTCGAAATCCGCCGCCTGCAAGCCGAAGGCAAAACCGTCAAACTGGTAACTGTGGGCCGTAAGGCACGCGACCTGCTGAAACGCGATTTCGCCTCGCTGATCCTGAAATCCTTCATCAATCTTGGATCGGGAAAATTCCTGAGCTTCTCTGAATCCGATGAAGTGACGCAATATGTTCTCGGCCTGTTCGCCGCTGGCGAATTCGATATCGGCAAGCTGTATTACAACAAGTTCGTGTCCGTTCTGACACAAACGCCAACTTTGCAACAGATCATCCCGTTCAAGGCCGAAGCCGCGAACAGCAACACTGCCCCTGTGAAAACAGAAGGCCCTGTGTCGCCATATTCGTTTGAACCGGAAGAAGATGAAATTCTGGCGAAACTCCTGCCACGCAATCTCGGCGTTCAGATGTTCCGTGCGCTGCTTGATTCTGCGGCCGGTGAACAGGCGGCCCGTATGACGGCGATGGACAACGCGACCCGCAACGCCGGTGACATGATCAAGAAACTCTCGATCCAGTACAACCGTGCCCGTCAGGCATACATCACCAAAGAACTCATCGAGATTATCTCGGGGGCGGAGGCGGTCTAATGGGCGGAAGAACACCGGCACATCAAAAAACGATCGATGGTTTCCGTGGCCGGATCCGCGAAATCGCTGGCTCGGATACGCTTGATGAAGATGCGAAACTTTCCGCGTTGTTTGCGCTTTATGGCGAGACATCGAAGGCAGCAGGGGATCTGGCGGTTGCTCGTGACTCAGACTTGAGGAACTCGGTATCTCTGAGCGATGCAGCCGGGGAAACAGCGCAGGTTGGCGGTCAGGTAATGGTGGCGATGATGCGTATAGCACCTGAGAAGACGCTCAAAATTTTTAGACAAACAGATTCGACTACAGAATTGACTCTTAAGTAAGAAAGAAGAAAAGAAAATGGCACAAGCACAAGGATTTATCTCGCAGGTACTCGGCGCGGTCGTGGACATTACGTTCAACGAAGGCGAAGTCCCGGCGATTTTGAACGCGATCACGACACAGAACGATGGCAAGACATTGGTTCTCGAAGTGGCCCAGCATTTGGGTGAAAACACAGTTCGCGCGATTGCGATGGACTCGACCGATGGTCTGGTTCGCGGCGCCCCTGTTTCCGATACAGGCGCTCCAATCTCCGTTCCTGTCGGCCCTGAAACATTGGGTCGTATTGTTGACGTTATCGGTCAATCCATTGATGAACGCGGTCCTGTGAACACAGCGAAACGCTACCCGATCCACCGCGAAGCGCCTTCTTTCACCGACCAGTCGGCGGAAGCGGAACAGCTCGTGACAGGGATCAAGGTTGTTGACCTTCTCTGCCCATACCTCAAAGGCGGTAAAATCGGTCTGTTCGGCGGTGCCGGGGTTGGTAAGACTGTTACCATTCAGGAACTGATCAACAACATCGCCAAGGCGCACGGCGGCGTATCCGTGTTTGCGGGCGTTGGCGAACGTACCCGTGAAGGGAACGATTTGTACCATGAAATGATCGATGCTGGCGTTATCAACCTTGATGGCGTGTCCAAAGTGGCCCTCGTCTACGGCCAGATGAACGAACCACCAGGGGCCCGTGCGCGTGTTGCCCTGTCGGGTCTTTCGATGGCGGAATATTTCCGCGATGAAGAAGGTCAGGACGTTCTGTTCTTCATGGACAACGTGTTCCGCTTTACACAGGCCGGTGCGGAAGTGTCTGCTCTGCTGGGCCGTATTCCATCCGCTGTGGGTTACCAGCCAACTTTGGCAACCGACATGGGTGCACTGCAAGAACGTATTACATCGACCAACAAAGGCTCGATTACATCCGTTCAGGCCGTTTACGTTCCTGCCGATGACTTGACCGACCCTGCACCGGCTACAACCTTCGCCCACTTGGACGCAACGACCGTTCTGTCGCGTCAGATTGCGGAACTCGGGATTTACCCGGCGGTGGACCCACTCGATTCCACATCGCGTATTCTCGACCCACGCGTTGTGGGCGATGAACACTATCAATGCGCGGCCGATGTTCAACGTACGCTGCAACAATATAAGGCATTGCAGGATATCATCGCGATTTTGGGTATGGATGAATTGTCTGAAGAAGACAAACTCACCGTGGCCCGCGCGCGTAAAATCCAGCGTTTCTTGTCCCAGCCGTTCCACGTGGCCGAAGTGTTCACGGGTTCGCCTGGTAAGTTCGTTGAACTGGCTGACACGATCAAGGGTTTCCGCGCCATCGTCGATGGTAAATATGACCACCTGCCGGAAGCAGCGTTCTACATGGTCGGTACGATCGAAGAAGCCGAAGCCAAAGCCAAGAAAATGGCTGCCGAGGCAGCGTAATGCCCGATGATAACGATAAAAGCCCAGACCTGATTGGCCGTTTAAGGGCTGAAAAAGGTTTGACGACAGTTGGGCTTTTTCGTGATCTGGCATCGAATAGTGACAAACTTCTTTCTGATCTTGCCGAAGTGCAAACAGAAAGAATGCTAAAGGGAATCGGAATTCCGCTTCCGAAAAAGGAACTTTAAATGTCCGCAAAAAAGGACCGCGATATCGAGAAGGGCTACAACACGGCGCAAACGGTTGAAAAACTGCGCCGTCTTGCTGATGCCCTCGAAAATGGCGAGAACTTTGAAATACAGGTCGCGGGCGAGCGTATCTATGTTCCTGCCCGCGCTGAATTCACCATCGAACACGAACGTGATGGTGGGGATGAGGAACTGGAATTCCAGTTTAAATGGAGTAAAGAGTAATGATTGTACAGGCCCCGCATATCCAAAAAGCGACCAAAGTTCGCAATGTTTTGAGAGAGCTTGATGGAACAGAATGCCTGAGCCGCAGCCCTTTTATCGTTGCGTCGAATGATCGTGTCACCTTGGCGCGGCTTCATGATTTCGTTGATGATATCGATCAAGCTCGGAAAAGTTTAGGTGCCATTTTTCAAGTTCAGGCCAGCATTCCTGAAAACCTTGCAAAAACAGCAACAGTCATAGCAAAGCCTTACATTGAAATGTCGAATCTCGATGGACAAGTAGATAGCCGACTTAATACGCTCTTTTTAGATGCAACCGGCTCGGTAATTAAAAGTCTCAGAAACCTTGAAGTTAAGCTTGTTCAGGAAAAAGAAGCTTCACCCGAGGAAATAGCGGCAGTCATGTCAAAATTAAACGCGTTGGACATGCTCGTAGATGCATCAAAGCAAGTTTACCAGCATATTGTCTCTGTCCAGCAACCTGAACCTTCAGCCTAAGGGTAAATAACATGGAAAACGCCACAACATTCAATTTCGAACTCGTCTCCCCGGAAAAAATTCTCGTATCGGAACCGGCATGGCAAGTGGTTATTCCGGGTGAGGAAGGCTATTTCGGCGTTCGCGCGGGCCACATGTCGCTGATTGCCGCAATCCGTCCGGGCGTGGTTGAAGTCTTTAAAACTGAAGGCGCTGCGCCTGAGAAGATTTTTATCGCTGGCGGATTTGCTGATGTGACGGCGGCCAACTGCACAATTCTCGCCGAACAGGCAGTGAATGTGAATGACATCGATGCCGCAAAAATTCAGCAGGACATCAACAATCTGAACGATGAACTGAAAGTCGCAAATGACGCGGCGGAAAAATCGGTCGTTCAATCCAAAATTCAGATCGCGACCCTAAAACTTCAGGCCGTTCAACACGCCGCCTAAAGAATAACTTTCCGCATCCCGACAAAGGAATTGGTGAGATAAACCTCATCGGCCTTGCGCATGCGCTCTTCCGAAATGCTTTGTTCTATCGCGCCGCCGCGCTGTAAAATCATGCGGCGGGTCACGCCGGCCAACACGCCATCGCGCAAAGGCGGGGTGAACATCTGGCCGTTTTCCTTGATGAAGATATTGCTGGTCGCGCCACAGGCGATATTACCTTCGGTATTCGTGATAATGGCTTCCTCGGCGCCCAGCGCCCTTGCCATGCGCCGTGCCGCAAAAGACCGTGTGTAATCCAGTCTCTTGCAATTCTCCAAAACATCGCCGACGACGCGCGGGAAATCGCGTATCACCGTGCATTTGACGGGCTGCACCTCTTCGGGTGATCCGCTGCGCTGCGCTGTGACGAACACGGTTGGCACGGTGGAAATGGCCAGGGGGCCATTCGATACGCCACCCGTCACCGTGGTGCGAACACGCGCGTAACCTTTGGTGAGATTGTTTTGGGAGAGGAGGGGCAACCATACATTCGTCATGCTGACAAAGCCGGGCAACCATGATTCCCCCATGCCGAGCACGACATTCACATCATGGAGCAAGCGTTCAAAATGCTCGCCGGGATCAATCAAAACGCCATCGCGGGCGAGCATAGAATCGAACACGCCGAGCGCGCCGCCAAACCCGCTGTCATCGTGAAACATGGTGGGGGCAAACCCATCGATGAATTGCCCGTCTTTCCAGATCGTGCTCATGCGGCCTTCCGAAGGTTCATGTTCCACTCATCGGCAATGCTGATGAAATTGCGCAAAATGTCGATCCCGTGCTGCGTCAGGCAGCTTTCGGGGTGGAACTGGATACCGTAGACAGGGTGTGTTTTATGTTCGAACGCCATGACGATGCGGTCTTCCTCCGTCTGCGCCGTGACATGCAAATCCGTATCGCCCGGCACATGAACGACAAGGGAATGATACCGCGCCACGGTCAACGGGTTGGGCAGGCCCATGAAAATTCCGGTCGCGTGGTGATCTATCACGGATGTCTTGCCATGCATGGGTTCGGGCGCACGGATCACCTGTCCGCCATAGACTTCACCAATGCATTGATGGCCAAGGCAGACGCCGAGGATCGGGATGCGGTTGCCAAAACGGCGAATGATTTCGTTACAAGCCCCGGCCTCCAGCGGCGTGCACGGCCCGGGCGACAATATAATGGACTCCGGCGGGTTGGCGGCGATGTCGTTGAGATTGATTTCATCATTGCGCACGACCATCCGTTCCCGCCCCAGCATCCCAACATAGCGGGCGAGGTTGTGAACGAAGCTGTCGTAATTGTCGATGAGGAGGATCATGCGCGCACCGCCTTTTTCACAGCGGTGAAACTATCGAAAATTTTCTGCGCCTTGGTGAGCGTCTCTGCCACTTCATTTTCCGGCACGGAATCGGCAACGATGCCTGCGCCGGTCTGAAGACGCACTTCGCTGTTCGTATAAACCAGTGTGCGGATGGTGATGGATGTGTCCATTGCGCCATCGAATCCGATCCACCCCATCGCCCCGCAATAAGGGCCACGGCGTTGCGGTTCCAATTCTTCGATGATTTCCATCGCGCGAATTTTCGGTGCGCCGGTGACCGACCCACCGGGGAAACAGGCGCGCAGTGCATCCATTGCGCCTTGGTCGGCGCGCAAGGTTCCGGTGATGGTCGAAACCATGTGATGCAATCCTTCGAATGTTTCAATGGCGCAGAGCTCTGCAACCTCGACTGAATGGTCTTCACAAACCTTGGACAAATCATTGCGCATCAAATCAACGATCATCACATTCTCGGCTCGGTCTTTTTCGCTCTCGGCTAAAACTGAGGCCGGATAGGTAGAGGGCAGGGTGCCCTTGATCGGCCTTGTCTCAATCTTATTACCCGTAACGCTCAAAAACCGTTCCGGTGATGCGCTGGCGAGCGTGATGCCACCAAAATTCATATAGGATGCAAACGGCGCGGCATTGATAGTGCGGAGCTGGCCATAATGGGCGTATCTGTCAAACCCATGCGGCAACGGAGCGGTAAATCGCCGCGACAAATTCGCCTGGAAAATGTCGCCAGCATAGATGTATTCGATGACCTTGCCGATATTGCGGGTTAAAACATCATCACTCTTGTCACTTACCCATGACAAATCGACTGCAGAAAATGCAGGAAGCTCCTTCGCCAAACCTTCAACATACGCCTTGTGCACCAATGCTTCTTTTTCGTCCGCAGCGTGGATCATCAAATGCGCTGTGCCGCTTTTGTGGTCATACGCAATGACCTTGTCGTATAGTCCGATACACAAATCCGGCATATCATCGCCTGCCGCAATGCTGGGCATGTTCTCAATCAAGCGCGCGAGGTCATATCCAAAAAATCCGGCGGCCCCGCCCTGAAATGGCGGCAGGTTTTTATCGCACTTGCGATCCGCGCCCCACAGCGCGATGCGTTCGCGTACCACGACAAACGGGTCGGCGTGATAGGTGAACTGGTTTTCGCGGTTGGTGATGGTGACGCGTCCATCCTTGCATTCGATGGTTTCGAACGGATGCCAGCATAGATACGAATGACGATTTGCGGGGTGACCTTCGCGGGCGGAATCGAAAAACAGGCTGTATGGTTGATCGGCAAGGCCTGCAAAATCCACGTACGGATTTTTTCCCTTCCACGGGAAGACGAACATCTGCTTTTTGGCGGCCCAATTCATCATACGGGCTTATCGCCCATACCGGCGATTCAGGCAAGAAATTTCTGGATTTCGGCTGTTGCCTCAGCAAGGCCGCATTTGACGACCTCAACCCCCGGCGGAAATGCGCCGTGCAGGCGGCTGGGCAGCATGGAATCCAGCATCACGAACACGCCCCGGTCATCGGCGCGGCGGATGAGGCGGCCAAAGGCCTGCTTGAGTTTCAGGCGGGCCAGCCGCTCATCATATTGCCGTTTGCCGAACGCTTCCTTGCGGGCTTTGTGAAGGAGGGTGGGGCGCGGCCAAGGCACGCGGTCGAACACGATCAGGCGCAATGAATCGCCCGGCACATCGACGCCATCGCGCACGGCATCGGTGCCAAGCAGGCAGGCATTGACATCATCACGGAAAATATCGACGAGGGTGCCATTGTCCATCATATCGACATGTTGTGCATACAAATGCAGGCCTTTGTCTTCGAGCGGCGCGGCGATTTTGTTTTGCACCGCCTTCAATCGGGAAATAGCCGTGAACAACCCGAGCGCACCGCCACGTGATGCCTCGAACAACGTGCGGTAGGCGGATGACACCTGATCCAGGTCGTCTTTGCGCACATCATTGATCACGAAAATTTTTGTCCGGGCGGAATAATCGAACGGCGATTCAAAACTTTCTTCCTGCACATGGGCGCGCAGATGGGAAAATCCGGACAGGTCGCGGGCCACGCGCCAGTTTTCGTTCGGGTCATCCGTTCCATCGCGCAATGTTGCAGATGTCACAGCAACACCATGCGCATGGGGCTGCAAACTCGCGGCGAACGGCACCATCGGGTCCACCCAATGACGGTAAAGGCCAACATCATAGGCACGGCCTTCAATGCGTTCGATCTCCATCCAGTCAACGAATGCTTCTGCCGATCCGCTTTGCGTCAATGTTTCCAGCATCCCCATCCATGCCGTGACGGTAATGCCTTTCAGTCCCAGAGAGGCGATGATGGCATCCAGCCTGCGGCGATCATCGGCTTCCAGCGTGTCTGCCTGATCGTTGAGTTTTTTGCGGAGCGCGTTGGTCATCTCCAGCATCGGTTTATAAAGCGCCTCAAGCGCCGATTTTAATTTAGTAGCGGCACTCAGAACTTCGTCATCGAGCGGGTGCGTCCCTGTTTCGAGCGAATAGGGGCCATCGCGTCCATCGGCCCGCGCATAAACTTGGCGGTAAACGGAATGGAGGAATTCTTCACAAACTTCTTTCGGCTGGCCTTCTTTTAGCCGCGCAGCCCAGCCTTCGGAGGTGAGGCATCGGCTCATCTCGACAATATCCTGCAACAAACGCTCCAGTTTTTCATCCCCCGCGACCAGCCCTTCGGCGCGGCGTTTAAGCCCACGCGCCCGTGTCTTCTTGCCACCCTCGTTGCCGCGCAGCCATCGCCGCAGATCATAGGTTTCGAGCGCGGTGAGATGCCCGGCATAAGCGCTATCAGCGGCATCGAACAAATGATGCCCTTCATCGAAAATATAATGATGTGGCAGATCAGAATCCGGGCCGCTATCGGCGGTCTGGATCATGACCAGCGCATGGTTGGCAATCACAAGGTCGGCGTATCGCGCCTTGCGGATAGAACGTTCCACAAAGCAGCGATGGTAATGATCGCAGGCGGAATAGATGCATTCCCCGCGCTTGTCCGCCAGCCCATTGGTGTAGTTGTAGCCGAGCAATCCCGTCAGCCATCCTGGGAAATCACCGCCCGTCAAATCGCCATCGCGCGTCGCTGCGGCCCATCGCGCCATGATGCCCGCAGCTATCGCGACATTGGGATGTTTGGCGAGCGCAGCCCCTGCCGATACTTCTTCCAAATTCAATAGGCACAAATAATTCTCGCGGCCCTTGCGGATCGCGACCTTCGCGTCTTTCAAATCCGGGTTGGGATAAATCTTGTCGAGTTCTTGCCCGATCTGGCGTTGCAAATTTTTGGTATAGGTGGAAATCCACACACTGCCTTTGTTCTTTTCCGCCCAGACAGAGGCAGGGGCGAGGTAACCCAACGTTTTTCCAACGCCCGTTCCGGCCTCGGCCAGCACCGCATGGGGCGTTCCGTCATTATCGATGGGGCGAAACGCACCCGTCATGATGCTGGTGTAATGCATCTGCGCATCGCGTGATTCCGCGCCGGTGCCAAGCACGCCTGCCAGTCGCTCCCGTGCTTCTTGTCCTGTCACCGGGTGATGCGATGCGGGCGGGGGTGGTGCGCCTTCTGCCCATTCGGGCAAGGACTTCCACACATTGAGGTCCGCAACAGAAACAACGACTTCCTTTTCATCATAGGTCTGTCCGAACGCGGCGAAGATAAACGGCGTCCATACCCATCCCTTGCCGTTCTGTCCCATCACGCG
>CAZUYV010000023.1:0-12758 GCA_964624435.1 uncultured Micavibrio sp.
GCCCAGCCTGTTCAACATATTTCATGTTGAACTGTGTGACAGGCATATCAGATCGAGGATCCCGATAGACCGGCACCAGTTCATGCAGTGGTCGATCAGAAATCACTACGCCCGCTGCGTGGGTAGAAGCATGGCGGTAAAGCCCTTCGAGTTGGAGCGCGATTTCAATCAGCTTCTGGCTGGTTTCTTCCTTGTCCCGCTCTGCCCGAAGATCGGCATCAGCATCAAGCGCTTCTTGCAGCGTCATTGGGTTGGCGGGATTGTTCGGGATCATCTTGGCAAGGCGATCCACCTGCCCGTATGGCATCTGGAGGACACGGCCGACATCCCGTACGGTGTTCCGCGCCTGCAACTTACCGAAGGTGATAATCTGCGCCACACGGTCCTTGCCGTAGCGATCCTGTACGTATTTTATAACTTCATCGCGGCGATCCTGGCAGAAATCCACGTCAAAGTCCGGCATGGACACACGCTCAGGGTTCAAGAAGCGCTCAAAGAGCAAATCGAATTGCAGCGGATCAAGGTCGGTGATACTGAGCGCCCAGGCGACAACGGACCCCGCGCCCGATCCCCGTCCCGGCCCCACCGGAATACCATGATCTTTCGCCCATTTGATAAAATCCGACACAATAAGGAAGTATCCGGGGAACCCCATCGATTGAATCGTATCGAGTTCGAATTCCAGACGCTCTTGATACGGTTTGGGATCGGTTCCTTCAGCCGTGTAATTTTCAATGCGCCATTGAAGCCCTTTTCGTGCTTGAACGCGGAGTTCTTCCGCTTCACCTAGACCACTATGCGTTTCAAACGGCGGCAAAATCGGCTTGATAGATTTTAGCAGGAAGTGGCAGCGCTGAGCAATTACGCGTGTGTTTGTTATTGCCTCTGGAATATCGGCGAACATCTTTTCCATGTCTTCGGATGACTTGAAAAAATGATGCTTGGTTGCCCGGCGGCGGTCTTTTTCAGTGATGTAGCGGCCTTCAGCAATACAAAGCAGAGCATCATGCGCTTCATGCATCGTGGGTTCTGCAAAATAGCAATCATTGGTGGCAACGAGTGGGACATTCTCACGATAGGCAAAATCGATTAATGCCTCTTCAACTATATCCTCCTGCGGCAGATCATGACGTTGCAATTCGATATAAAACCGGTCGCCAAATGCATTCTTAAGAAATAGCAGACGATGTTCTTCCGTAACGCCCTGGATATTCCCGCCCGACAAACAGATAAGACCGTCAGACACAGCGGCCACAGCATCATAGGTAACAACAAAATCCTTGCCTCCCGCGCCATTCATATAGCCATCGCTGACCAGCTTCGACAGGTTACGATACCCTGCATCGCTCTGGACCAGCAAAACGATCTGGCAGGAATCTTCCATCGTCAGCTGCGCCCCGATGATCGATTGCACGCCCTCCTCAGACGCCGCAACGGCAAACTCAAGCGCCCCGAACAAATTGTTCGTATCGGTGACGGCAACAGCGGGCATATTATTCAGCTTGCACCGCTTCACCAGATCTTTGATCCGGATAGCGCCTTCGGCCAATGAATAGGCCGAATGCAGATGCAGGTGAATGAAGGGTTCCATGAACTTACTCTAGCAACTGGAGCACCCCGGTGAAAGCAGGGATGCGTTAAAATCCACCAGACTTAACAGTGATTAATAGGAAATAATTCTTCCGGCCTTGAGTTCAAGGATGCGGTCCATCCGTTCGGCCAGATCCATATTGTGGGTGGCGATCAAGGCACCGATTCCAGCATTGCGGACCAGTTGCGTTAACATTTCGAATACGGCATCCGATGTTTCCGGGTCGAGGTTCCCAGTCGGTTCATCCGCCAGCAGAAGCCGTGGGCCATTGGCAAGGGCGCGGGCCATGGCAACGCGCTGTTGCTCCCCGCCTGACAAACGTGCAGGACGGTGATCAAGACGGTGATCAAGTTTTAATGTAGTCAGCAATTCTATCGCCCGCTCTTCGGCGGCATCACGATCCTTCCCGGCAATCATCTGCGGAATGACAACATTCTCCAATGCCGAAAATTCCGGAAGAAGATAGTGAAACTGATACACGAAACCGATAAACTTGCTGCGAAGACCTGTGCGACGGTCATCATTAACATTGGTTGCATCCTGACCAGCCAGAATAATTTTCCCGGAGCTCGGTTTATCAAGGAGCCCTGCCATCTGAAGCAGGGTCGATTTACCAGAACCTGAGGGGCCAACAAGGGCAACGATTTCCCCCGCTTTGATTTCAATATCGGCATTGTGAAGTACCGTGAGCGATTCACCGCCCTGATGATAAACGCGCGACAGATTTTCAGTTTTAAGAAGAATTTCACTCATAGCGCAGCGCCTCCACAGGATCGAGACGCGAAGCACGCAAGGCTGGATACAAGGTTGCGGCAATCGACAGGAACAACGCCATGCCGATTACAAGGCAAACTTCATCCCACTCCACAATTGCTGGCAACTTGGACAGAAAATAAATTTCATCCGAAAATAGCTCGGTATTGGTCAGTCCTTCGAGGAAACGACGGATCGATTCAATATTCGCCGCAAAGGCAATGCCAAGGATCGCCCCAACAAATGTTCCGGCAAACCCGATACTGGCCCCAGTCAGGATAAAAATACGGAGCATCATCCCGCGTGTCGCCCCCATAGTACGCATAATGGCGATATCCTTACCCTTGTCTTTGACCAGCATGATCATACTGGAGATAATATTAAAGGCCGCCACGATCATGATAAGCGTCAGGATCAGGAACATCACGTTCCGTTCGACATTCAGGGCATTGATAAAGGATTTGTTAGAATCACGCCAATCATAGAGCTTACCCTCATCCCCCACCGTGCTCTTGATGCTCTGCTTGACCTTGTCGATATTTTTAGGACTATCGATCATGATTTCCAGCGTGTTGACAGCATTGTCCATCTGGAAGAATTTCTGGGCACTTTCAAGCGACATGAAAATAAAGCCGCTATTATATTCATACATACCGACATCGAATACGAGCGCGACTTTATAACTTCCCGAACGCGGAATCGTCCCAAATGGCGATGCTTTGCCCTTTGGAGACACCAAAGTAATGCTGTCACCAATTTTGAGACTAAGATTTTTGGCCATAGTTGAACCGATGGCAATCCCGTTCCCGGTAAAATTGCTGAGATCGCCACCCTGTATGCCGTCGGCCAGAATTGGTTTCGTTACAAAATCTTCACGAGACAGGCCACGCACCATTGCACCATTCGCAGCGCCGTTCGCGGAAATCAGAACTTGGCCCTCGATAAGCGGGCGAACGCTTTGCACACCCGGTACATTTTCAACCCGGTCCACCATCGCCATGTAATTATAGAGTGGGCCGTTATTGGCATAGACATTCAGGTGACCATTCAGACCAAGAATGCGGCCCACCAATTCTTCGCGAAATCCGTTCATCACGGACATGACAATGATCAGCGTGGCCACACCCAGCATAATCCCGGCAAAGGAAAAACCAGCTATGACGGAAACAAACCCTTCCGCCTTGCGTGCCCGCAAGTATCGTCCGGCCATCATTCGTTCAAAGGGAGAAAATGCCATCAGTATGACTTCGCAATCAGGACTTTGCGCCCTTCATCTTCAAACGGCATGCAACGGGTCGATACTTTATGCTCATCTTTCACTTTATCGAGCGCAGAATCTTTCAAAACTTCAACAGGCACACGAACAAATCCGGATTTCCCAGCGCCAAAGAAATCGGCGATATCGGATACCGATACTCCATCGAATGTATTGTCGCTCAGGAACTTGCGGTTACGGGCCAACAGGTTGTTGTGAATGTCATCAAGCGTTCCCTGAATCTTCGCCATAAATTCATCAACCGAGCAGGTTACTTTAGATTCCTTACCAAGGTCGCGGCGAACGAAGGTCACGCTGTTCGCTTCCATCTCCCGCTGGCCAACCTCAACACGAACAGGAATACCTTTTTTCACCGCCTCCCACATCTTGTCCGACATACGCATATCGCGGGAATCAAATTTGGCCGCGAAACCGGCCTTCTTCAGGGCGTCCGTAATGTTGTTGCAGAATTCGATTAACGCGGCGCTACCGGCTTCATCCTTGATGAACGGCATAACGATGACTTGTGTTGGCGCGACACGTGGCGGCATGATCATTCCATCATCATCACCATGCATCATGATCAGTCCGCCTAGTGTACGGGTGCTGTAAGCCCAAGAAGTCGTATGTACAAATTGTTCCTTGCCATCGCGACCCTGGAATTTGATGCCAATGGATTTGGAGAAGTTCTGACCGAGATCGTGCGTTGTGGCAGCCTGAAGGGCCTTGCCATCCTGCATCATTGCCTCAAACCCGATCGTATTGATCGCGCCGGGAAAACGTTCTTCCGGTGTTTTAGGCCCGTGATAACCGGTGAAGCCGAGATAATCTTCAAAGAATTTTTTATAAAGTCCCATGACATGCATGGCATCTGCATTCGCTTCTTCCGCCGTTTCAAAGGCACAGTGCCCCTCGTGCCAGAGGAATTCAGAAGTGCGAAGGAAAACGCGCGTGCGCATTTCCCACCGCATGACGTTGCCCCACTGGTTCAGCTTCATTGGCAGGTCGCGGTAAGATTGAATCCATCGCGCCATTGCATCACCGATGATGGTTTCCGATGTCGGGCGGATAACGTAGGGTTCTTCCAGTTCTGCGCTCTCGGCAGGGCGCAAACCACCCTTCGGATCCTTTTCAAGACGGTGGTGCGTAACCACAGCACATTCCTTGGCAAAGCCATCAACATGTTCGGCTTCTTTGGCCAAAAAGCTGACCGGGATCAACAATGGGAACACGCAGTTCTGAATGCCGTAATCTTTCAGCCATTTATCAAAGATGGCCGTCATGTTTTCCCACAGCGCAGTGCCGTATGGTTTAATGATCATCGATCCGCGGACAGGCGAATTTTCCGCCATATCGGCGGCCTTGATGACCGACTGATACCATTCAGGAAAGTCCTGTTCCCGGGTTGGGGTGATGGCTGTCTGGGGTTTATTCTGCTTTTGCGCCGGATTGTTCATGGCCGTCCTGTTTTGTTTCTGTCTGGGTCGCGGGGGAGTTTATGACATTAGCCGGTTCCTGTCCACCATCCGAAACAGGGGATTTTCCGCATAAAACATGGACTTGGCTGGTCCAGTCCTGCCCATTATGGCTGACCCGGCCGTCCGGATGAATTTCGAGATAGCCAAGATTACCGTCCAGTTCCAGCCCGGCAATGTTCTGGTTCTGCAATCGCTCTGCCAAATTCACAGTTAGTGGTACAACAATCGTCTGATTGGCGAAGTCCGATGGAATAGCATTCACATCAGCAGGCACCACGGCCTTGCCATGAACATCCACGCCCGGTTGATACGCCACGCCGACATCGGCTTTATGTTCGGGAAGAAGGCGGCACTCAGGAGGTATGGTGGATTCTTCCTGCGCCTCAGCAACAGGGCCAAAAGCGAGTAATCCCAGAATAACCAAGGCAAATTTCATCATAGCGCTTTATCCTCTTCAATCATCTGTCTTGCGATACCGCGGAAATCAACGATCCCGTAATGTATCATCAAGAATACAATTACCCAGACAATGGCGGCTACGAATCCCGTGATGATAAATTTTTGTTTGATGCGGGGGTTGATCGGCGCGCCGCCAGAATGTCCCACATCGGGAACATCCGCCGCACTATTGCCCCAAGGCAGAATCGTGAACAGCACGGTCCAGTAAATCATCAGATACACAATAATGCCGGTGAAAATGCTCATAAGCCTTTGTAACAAAATGAAACGATCTTTGTATAGAAAAATGCCGCTTCCCACCCTATTTAGATAGGCATGAAAGCAGTAATTTTTGATTGTGACGGTGTCTTGGTGGATAGCGAGGTGATTTACAAAGCCTCGGAACGCGAATTCCTCGAAAAAGTCGGTCTTGTTTACGAAACAAAGGAATTTTTCCGGCGTTTTATGGGCCGGTCTGAAGAGAGCTTTTTTGAAGAAGCCGGGAACGACCATTTCGCAAAACACGGCAAACCCCTGCCCCATGACTTCAAGGAAAACCTTCTGAACTATCAGAACGCGGAATTTGAACGCCGCCTGTCCGACGTTCCGGGTATGATGAATGTCGTGAGCTCAGTCACTATCCCCAAAGCTGTTGCCTCCAGCTCCCCCACCGAAATCCTGCACTACAAATTGAACAAGACGGGTTATGAGGGAATGTTTGGCGACCACGTCTATTCCGCCCGGATGGTCGCGCATGGAAAACCGGAACCGGATTTGTTTTTATATACCGCAGAAAAACTTGGCATCGCCCCCGCACAATGCGTGGTGATTGAAGACAGTCAGAATGGTGTGATTGCTGGTCTGCGTGCCGGTATGATTGTCATCGGCTTTACGGATGGCGGCCATTGTCCCGAAGGACATGATCAAGTCTTGCAAGAAACCGGAGCGCACTATGTCGCCAACTCCGTGGCTGAATTACAGCAGATACTAAATAATCTGCTTACACCCGCACAACATGGACAGACGTCTTTGGCTTGATCGATAATTTGTGATCGACAAAACGACGGATACCGATCCGTACCTCTTCGCTCACGAATTTATCGTCATAAAGCTCTTCACGGGTCATGTCGGCCAGAAGATCTTCAATCTCATCCAAAATATCTTCTTCAAATTTTTGACCATCTTCCTGATCCGGGTCGATTAGACCAACGGTGGACACTTGCGCATCCGCGACCAGATCACCACGGGCATTCATCACAAGCGTAGCATGTATGGCACCAGAAAATTGCAGTTTGCGGCGTTGAACGATCGCCTGATGCCCGGAATCAATGATCCGTCCCGGTTCAACGGCAAGAAGACCTGTTTCAATATGATCGATAACAGATGGCGTTCCGGGATAAAGGCGAATGACAGAACCATTCTTGGGGACAATAGCTGTTGGAACCTGGCATTCGAGGGCGAGCGCCGCATGCGCCTCCAACATTGTTCGTTCGCCATGCACGGCAATAACCGACTGCGGTTTGATCCATTGGAACATCTGGGCGATTTCATCCCGCGCTGGGTGGCCGGAAACATGGATTGTATGCTTGGTTTCGCGCGGCGAAATAATCCGCACCTGCGATGCCGCCAGATTGTTCTTTACCTCGATAATCTCGCGCTCATTCCCCGGGATCGGCCGGGCAGAGAAAATAACCGTATCGCCCCTTTTAAATGTGACCTCTTGATGTTCACCGCGTGCAATACGCGCCAGTTGAGCCCGCGCTTCGCCCTGTGATCCGGTTACAAGAATGATAAGTTTTTCATCCGGGATATACCCCATATCATCTTCACTGACGAATTCCTGAATGTCTTTCAGATATCCGCATTCGCGGGCTGCCGCGACCATGTTGTGGAGTGACCTTCCCAGCAATGCAACCTGACGGCCCGTTTGGCGCGCCGCCAAACAAATTGATCGTAACCGCCCGATATTGGAGGCGAACATCGTAATGGCGATACGGCCATGACATTCACGAAACACTTCGGCAAGTCCGCGCTCTACATCACTCTCAGACCCAGACGTCCCATCAACTTCGGCGTTGGTGGAATCGCCAATGTAGGCAAGCACACCCTTCTCTCCAAATTTCTGAAATGGTTCTGCCTCGGTCGGCAGGCCAAGCGTTGGATTGGGATCGAGATTCCAGTCGCCGCTATGAACGATATTGCCGACATCTGTTTCGATCAACAGCGCCATGGTATCCGGCACCGAGTGCGTGACAGGCGTAAAGGTAATGCTGAATGGCTTCAGATTAATCTTCTTGTTTGCATCCACCTCAATAATTTCTGCATCGCGGCAGGCATTATTCTCACTCAACTTGCGGCGCAGGACAGCGGCGGTAAAAGGCGAACAATAAATAGGACATCTCAAGCGCGGCCAGATATGGGCCACGGCACCAATATGGTCTTCATGGGCATGCGTGATAATAAGGCCAACAAGGTCCTTTTTGCGTTCCACGAGAAATTTTGGATCGGGCAACATGATATCGATACCGGGATAGCGCTCATCCGCAAATCCCATACCGCAATCGATAATCAGCCATTTTCCTTGGTACCCGTAGGTATTCAGGTTCACGCCGAATTGTTCGGCCCCACCAAGTGGAATGAAATAGAGTTCGTCTTTTTTGAAATTCATCAATTTACGCGGCCTTGTTTTTGTGACGGACGTGATCGTATGTCGCAATCAGGCCTTTCATGGTTAAATCTTCATCATGTTGGTCGATGACCTTGGTGCCATCGGCAAACAGCGGCGACAAACCACCCGTGGCAATCACGAACGGCTTTACGCCCATTTCAGCGGATATGCGGGCAATCATGCCCTCAACTGAACTCACCAATCCCCAATACATGCCAGACTGCATGGCGTGAATCGTGTCCTTGCCGATCACGGTGTCTGTTTTGCGGATGGCTATTTTGGGCAAAGCACCGGCAGCCTGACGCAACGCCGCCAAAGACAGATTCACCCCGGGTGAAATCGTTCCACCGCAATGGTCTCCATTTTCATCGATGACGTCGTAGGTTGTGGATGTGCCGAAATCGACAACGATCGCCGGATATTTGTAATAATGCTTAACCGCCATAGCATGGAGCAAACGATCCGCGCCCATTTCTTCCGGCTTTTTTATTTTGATGCGAATGCCCAGATCGATCTGATCCTGCCCCACCATAATGGGTTTACAGCCGAAATGCTTGTCGCACAAACGTTGCAAGTTGAAATTAGCATCGGCGACAACGGAACTTACAATGCAATCATCGATGTTCTTGAATTCCAGTCCAGCCTGAAGGAACAGCGGGTACAGCCACGATGCATATTCATCGGCCGTGCGCGCACCATCGGTTTTGCAACGCCATGAATGCACGATTGCCTTCCCGTCATACAACGCGAAGACGACATTGGTGTTGCCTGCTTCTATGGCCAATAACATTATTCGTTTACTCCAAAATGCACTTCACCGGCGGTAAAGATCCGGGCTTCGCCATCAATCTCGACCATCAGGGACCCATTATCATCGATCCCACTGAACGTACCTTTATAACTGACTTCCGGCAGGCGAATTGTCATATCCGACCCCAGCCCATGGGCCTGTTTTAACCATGCTTCGCGGACCGATGCAAACCCTTTGTCTTGCCAAGCCTTATAATGGATCAGTAGCTTGGCCAGAAAGAGGTCGCGGAAACCATTGACGAATATGGGTTCCCCCTTGATCTGGTCAAGGCCGATGGCCCCTTCGGGCGCGGCGAAAATATTGATCCCGGTGCCCATCACCACGTAATCGACATGCATATTGGTGAGTGAACTTTCGAGTAGAATGCCAGACACCTTTTTATTATCGATCAGAATATCATTGGGCCATTTCAGGGTTTTGACATGGCCGGGCTCGATGACCTCATCCATCGCTTCGGAGAGTGCGACCGCAGCGACAAAGGCAAGCTGTGCCGCCTTTCCGGCCGCGCAATTGGGGCGGAATAAACTGGACATATAAAGATTGCCCATGGGTGATGTCCATGTATTGCCATGACGCCCCCGCCCCCCTGTTTGCTGCATCGCCTGAACAACAAGGCCTTCAGGCTCACCCGTTGCAGCTAGATTTTTGACAACGTCCTGCGTACTGGGCGTTGTGCCCAGCATCTGTACGCGCCAGAAACTATTCTGCTGTGGCGGCTGCGTCTGCATGGACCAGGGATTGTGCGGCATCTTTTGCCGATTGCACCACGGGTGAAGGGGCAAAGACAAAAAGAATAACGAGGACAACACTCACAGCTGTTACGGCGCGGCGAGAGAATGGTTCATTCGAATCAAACTGCGGTACCGGTTCATCAAAGAACATGACCTTGATGATGCGCAGATAATAGTAAGCAGCGACAACCGAACAGACGACACCAAACACCGCAAGACCATAGAGTCCTGCCCCAACCGCGGCTTTGAACACGAGAAACTTACCGAAAAATCCTGCAAGAGGTGGAATACCACTCATGGAGAACATCAGGATAGCAAGCGCATAGGCCAATGCTGGCGAATTGCGGGACAGGCCCGACAGATCGGAAACAAGTTCAAGCGGCTTACCATTACGGCGCATGGACAGGACAATTGCAAAAGTTCCTGCAGTCATAATCATGTAGATGATCATATAGACGAGAACCGAACTAATCCCTTCCACGTTACCCGCAGCAAGACCAACAAGCGCAAAGCCCATGTTGGCGATGGAGGAATAGGCTAGAAGACGTTTGATATTATTCTGCATCAGCGCCGCAAAAGAACCAACAGCGACAGTCAAACCGGCCAGCAACCAGATGATCTGCCCCCATTGAATTGAAGCCGCCGGAAATGCCTCAAACAACACGCGGGTTAAAAGCGCAATCGCGGCCAGTTTTGGAACAAGGGCGAAGAAAGCCGTAACAGAGGTTGGCGATCCTTCATAAACGTCCGGCGTCCACATATGGAACGGCGCGGCAGAAATTTTAAACGCCAGCCCGGCAATGATAAACACCATACCGATCAAGGCACCGATGGAAAGTCCGGCCTCAAGTGTGTGGCCAATCAGGCCAAAATTGGTAGAGCCTGTGTAGCCGTAAATCAACGAAGCACCAAACAACAGCATCCCCGAAGAAATCGCGCCGAGCACGAAATATTTCAAACCTGCTTCCGATGACTTGAAATTGTCGCGGTTAAAGGCAGCCAGCACATAGAGGGAGAGTGATTGTAATTCGAGACCAACATAAAGCGAAATAAGATCGTGTGCTGATACCATCATCAACATGCCGAGACCGGCAAAGAGCACGAGGATAGGATATTCAAACCGGGCATTGCCGATTTCCTGCATGTAACGAACAGAAAGCAGCACCGAAACGCCAAGACCACCAAGAAGTAATAGCTTGACCATATTGGAATAGGCATCCACGACAAACATACCCTTCATTGCTTCGATGCGCATACCATCCCCCTGAAGGACAAAGGCGGCGGCGATCGCGAAGGCCGCCATGGTCAGCCAGCTTATGAGGTTGGTGGATTTTTCGCCGCAGAACGCGCCTGTAACAAGCAGTAAGAGACCTGAGGCTGCCAAAAATAATTCCGGCAACAGGGGCATCAGGGCGGTAAGGGACAATTCAATCATTGGGCAACTCCCGCATTCTGAACTTCGTCGCCACTCATTGACGACGGTTCACCCTGAACATAATTTTCGGAAACGGCTTTCGATGTTTCGTAATGCCGCAACAATTTGTCAACTGATGGCGCGATATCCTTCATAACCAGACCGGGAGCCACACCAAAAAGAATAACCATCAGGGCAAGTGGGACAAGATAACCATACTCCAGTTTGCTGAGGTCCGGCATCGCAGCGGCATCAGGGGTTTTTTGTTGTCCAAAAATAACACGGCGGTAAAGAACCAGCATATAAGCAGCGCCAAAGACCACGCCGGTTGTTGCAAAAACAGAAACGTACGTGTTGGCCTGAAAGCTGCCGAGCAAAGTCAGGAATTCACCGACAAAGCCAGATGTTCCAGGAAGGCCGACAGAACCAAGCATTAAAACCATGAATACGGTCGCATATTTCGGCATGTTTTTTACAAGCCCGCCATAGCGGCCAATCTCGCGTGTATGGAGACGGTCATAAACGACGCCAACACAAAGGAACAGAGCCGCAGAAATAATACCGTGGCTGAGCATCTGGAAAATTGCACCTTCAACACCTTGCGTAGTCGCGGTGAAAATGCCGAGTGTTACAAACCCCATGTGCGAAACGGACGAATAGGCAATCAGCTTTTTCATGTCTTCCTGCACAAGTGCGACAAGCGCGGTATACACAATCGCGATCACGGAAAGCCACATGACCATCGGCGCAAAGAGTTCAGTCGCATCCGGGAACATCGGCAAGGAGAACCGCAAGAATCCATAGCCCCCCATTTTCAATAGAACACCAGCAAGGATAACGGACCCTGCGGTCGGCGCCTCAACGTGCGCATCCGGCAACCAAGTATGAACAGGCCACATCGGCATTTTGACGGCGAAGGAGGCAAAGAATGCCAGCCATAGCCAAGTCTGCAACGCTGGGGCCACTTGGTTATCGATCAGGGTTGGAATATCTGTTGTGCCAGTCTGGAAGTACAGAACCAGCAGTGCCACCAGCATCAAGACCGAGCCGAGCAGCGTATAAAGGAAAAATTTGAACGCCGAATACACCCGGCGCGGTCCGCCCCAGACACCGATAATGATAAACATCGGTATGAGGACACCTTCGAAGAAAACATAGAACAGGATGGAATCGAGGGCGCAGAACGTTCCGATCATGAATGTTTCAAGGATCAGGAACGCGACCATGAATTCCTTCACCCGCTTTTCAATCGCATGCCAGCAGGACGCGATACAGATCGGGGTCAGAAAAGTCGACAATAAGACGAAGTAAAGGGAAATTCCATCCACGCCGAGATGATAGGAAATGCCAAGGGCCGGGAACCAGACGGATTTTTCAACGAACTGGAATTCAGCCGAAGTTCCGTCGAAACCGCAGAGCATGACAAGCGAAATCCCGAAAACCACGATGGTCACACCAAGGGCAATCCAGCGGGAAGCAGTGTCGCTCAACCTTGGTAGCGCAATAATGGCAAGCGCGCCAAGAAGCGGTAAGAAAATCTGCCATGAAAGAATATTCGAAATCATCTGTAACCCCTACCCTGCATATTGCTGATAGAAGAACCAGCTCACCAGAGAAAT
>CAZUYV010000024.1:0-12740 GCA_964624435.1 uncultured Micavibrio sp.
CCGCGATAATCACAAAGGATAGAATAATGCCAGCAGTATAGGCAAGGCCATGCATGCGGGCCTTGTTGATTTCCTTGTCCTTCAATTGCACAAGGCTGAGCGCCTTCATCGACAGGACTGGGAACACGCACGGCATCAGGTTCAAAATTAACCCGCCGAGTACGGCGAGTAGAATGGCTTTGATCAAACCAACTTCGTCATTGGGCACAACGGTTGAGGCTGGCATTTCTGCACTCATACTCGATACGCGTACGGCCTTGCGTTTCCCGTTGGCATCATCATAGGCAATAACGAATTTGGAAACGGCGACATCGCTGATCGAACGCTCCCCCTTTGGATGAATGAGAGTTAAACCGCTATCATTGATCATCGCCACGGTTTTGGCAGGGTTAGAGATCAGGCCCCATTCTTCAGGATATAGTTCAACACTATCGAGATTGGCAAAGGCCTTAGGTGTTTTTGTTTCAACATCAACAATGATGTTTTCACCTTCGCTATGGGTCGTGGTCTTCCACGAGACATCGAGCGGCAATTGACTGCGGGCCATTTCAACGGCGGCGGGGACAGGATCTTCATCGCCATTAATGGTGAAAGAAACCTCATGCGTTTCAGGAATGCAGATTTCCTGACAAACAAGAATATCGATGGTGGCGGAAACCTGTGTCGGGCCTTCGGGCAAATCCTTGGGCAAGGTAATGTCCTGCAACAAGACCACATTGTCCTCATACCCAAAATTCATCAGCGGACCGATCGGCAATCTTTTGGGAATTGGCCATTGTAGATCAGCACCGGCAACATCGTTGTCCCATTTCACCCTCGCGGCCGTTCCGGAATCACCCGGGTTGGTCCAATAAGTATGCCAGTGCTTTTCAATGGTTTGTTCGATACCAATCGTGAAGGTGTCGCCGCCTTTCACGGATGTCTTTTCCGGCAGCAGGCGGATCATCACATGCTTACCATCATCACCGGCAAAAGCGGCTTGATGGCTGGATATGACAATTAAACAAGAAAGAGCGACAAAGAGAGAGAGAATCTTGGGAAACGACATGCGCCTTCACCTTTTGGTTACCTTCTTAATTTAGCCTAATAAACGCCTGTGTCCACAGTATGGCACTTGAATTAAAAAGGATTTATTATGGGCCCACTACCGCCGACCCCCTCATTATCGCAGGATCGCCTCATGTCAGACAAACCCCTATGGACGCCAAGCGCCTCGGAAACCACCAATTTGGCGGAATTCATGCGCGGACTGGGCCATTCGAACCTCGATTATCAGTCCTTCTGGCGCTGGAGCGTTGATAACCCGGAAAAATTCTGGGATGCAGTCTGGGACTATGCAGGGGTTATTGGCGATAAAGGGGATGTGATTTTGCAGGACGAGGCAAAAATGCCGGGTGCAAAATTCTATCCGCACGCCAAAATCAATTATGCCGAAAATATTCTCAAACGCCGCGATGATGCCAAGGCGATTGTCTTTCGAGATGAACAGGGCCGCGAAAGCACGCTGACCTTCGCAGGGTTGTATGCCGAAGTTGCACGCTGGCAAAAACAATTCAAATCATGGGGTGTGGGCAAAGGCGACCGCGTTGCCGCCTATATGCCCAATATGCCGGAAACGATTATCGCGTGTCTCGCGGCCACATCGCTCGGGGCCATCTGGGCGTCTGCATCACCAGATTTTGGATCGCAGGGTTTGATTGATCGCTTCGGCCAGATCGAACCGAAAGTATTAATCGCGGTCGATGGATATTTTTACAACGGCAAGATACTTGATTGCCTGCAAAAGGTAAAAGATGTTTTACCTCACCTGAAAGGCCTTGAACACACCATCGTTGTGCCTTTCACGAATGCAGCACCGGATATTTCATTCCTGCCAGATGCCATTCTGTCTTCGTCGCTAGCTGCCGGGGCCGATGTCAGTTTTGAACGGGTGGAATTTAATCATCCGCTTTTCATCATGTTCTCGTCCGGCACCACGGGCATTCCCAAATGTATTGTACATGGCCATGGCGGCACATTGCTGCAGCATTTGAAAGAACATCAGCTGCAAACCAATGTACGCGCAAATGACAGCATATTTTATTTCACCACCTGCGGCTGGATGATGTGGAACTGGTTGATCAGTGGGCTTGCCTCTGGCGCAACCCTGTTGCTGTTTGATGGCTCACCCTTCTATCCTGATGGGAACGTGCTGTGGGAGTATACCTCTAAACACAAAGCGATGCTGTTTGGAACATCCGCAAAATATATTGATGCCCTGAAGGTTAATGGTTTGAATCCAGGCCGTGATCATGATTTATCGGCCCTTAAGGTTGTCAGCTCCACAGGATCGCCTCTTGTTCATGAAAGTTTTGATTACGTGTATTCGCATATCAAGAACGACCTTCATCTCGCCTCAATTTCAGGCGGTACGGACATCATCTCCTGCTTCGTGCTCGGCAATCCGATCAGCCCCGTTTATCGCGGTGAAATTCAAGGTCCCGGCCTTGGCATGGCGGTTGATGTTTTCGATGATGATGGTAAACCGATTCCGGCTGGCGCAGGTTCCGGCGAATTGGTCTGCACGAGACCCTTCCCATCTATGCCGGTGATGTTCTGGAACGATGCTGGCAATGAGAAATACAAAGCCGCTTATTTCGAACGCTTCGATAATATCTGGTGCCATGGTGACTGGATTGAACGTACCCCCCATAATGGGTTGATCATCCATGGGCGATCCGATGCCACCCTTAACCCCGGTGGTGTCCGCATTGGCACTGCCGAAATTTATCGTCAGGTGGAACAAATTCCCGAAGTTGTCGAATCCATCGCCGTGGGGCAGGACTGGGATGGCGATGTCCGCATCATTTTGTTCGTGCGATTGAAAGAAAACACGAAATTAGACGATATTTTAATCGAAAAGATCAAAAAACAGATCAAAATTGGGGCTTCTCCCCGTCATGTGCCTGCAAAAATCATCCAGATCACCGATATTCCGCGTACAAAGTCAGGAAAAATCACCGAAATTGCGGTGCGGGACGTCATTCACGGTCGGAAAATCAAGAATATTGAGGCTTTGGCCAATCCGGAATCGCTCGATCTCTATAAAAACCTGCCGCAAATTAGCAATTAATAATTGACATAACCAATGAAGTCACTTAATTCATAGTCTATGGAAAAAGACTTAAGGGATTATGTTGCCGATCTGGAAGCGCTGCGGATAAAGCACGAGCGCTGGGAAGATACATATGATTTTCTTGCAGAGAATCATTTTAAGCCCGATGTCCTCGAAAGCGATGTTTTTCCCCATGAACAAGTTCATATGCATTTGCCCAAGGACCGCAAAAGCCTCGCGCAAATTTTTGCCCGCAGCAGTGTAATCCAAGATCGGGTCATGGTTCAGACCTATGCTTTTAACCTGCGCAAGATGGCAAGCCTGATGGACATTTTGAATTTGGAGATGGCACTCAGAAAACTCAATTACGATGAGAATGCCAATATTCTGAATGAAGCCCAGATTGCTGATGTTCAACGCATTGCCGAACTAGCCAATAAAATCACAGAAGTCAGAAACACAGCTCCGATTGCATTAAAACACCATCAGATCAAGGATGATCCGCATCTGGACTACAATGTCCTTACATCCCGTTTTCAGTCCGTTATCACAGCGTTTAAACAGCGCAGTGAGGAAGGTTCTCCGGCAACGCATCTGAGCAAAGATGAAATCCAGCTTCTGGAAGACCTCCATGATACAAGACTGGGCTATGCGGCTCTTCATGCTGATCAGGCCAGTATGTTTCTGGATCAGGCGAATGACATCATGTTACAACGGGTACAGCTTATCGCGGCACTTGCTAAAGAGCAGATGATGGCCGATGATCCATTGGTTCTCAATGTTGAGGAATTGATGGATTTGAGCGCCACATTTGGTTCTCATGCCTCGTCACTTATTAAAGATCTTGATCAATATTATAAGACCATGGAGAAATCCGGTCTTCAATCAGGTTCTGTTTTCGTGGTCACGGGCTTTGTACCCATGGATGTTTCTTTCAAATTTTAACGATTTACCCCTTGATTTACGCTTTCAACCTGTGGCTTAATATCTTTATGAACCTCGTTCTGACAGATGCACGCACAATGAAAGCAGCCATGATCGCTGCCGCATCTGCTTGTGCCGCAGCCGCCGCAGCTGCAGCCGCCGCAAACGCCGCGGGTTAGCCCGCTCATATCTTCCGACATAGCGCGAGGCGCGCGATCTGACCTAAATCCCAAAAGAAAATAAAAGTCTTTCAAGGCGGCATATATCATGATTACTACAGGCAACGTTTTAAAAACCAATGACGATACGATTATGAGTACACCAAAACATTACCAATTCCGGTCCGTTCTATCGGGCCTATCTCCCAACCCCGGCGCCGAGATGTTGCGCTATGGTTGGACCAAGCCCGGCATAATTTCGCTGGCACAAGGTGAGGGGAGCATGAAGACCCCGGACTTTATTGCCGAGGCCACATACAAAGCCTTACAGGACGGTAAAACATTCTACGCGCCTGTGCTGGGTATACAGGATCTCCGCCAAGAAATTTCGAATTACTATTCTTCCGTTTTCAACATGAACATCCCCACCAGTCGTATCTTTGCAACATCCTCCGGCACCACGGCGATGCATCTTGCACTGACGTCTATCCTTGATGAAGGTGATGAGGTTGTAGCCGTCACCCCGATCTGGAAAAACCTGCTGGGCGCGATTGAGTTGACGCAGGCCGTTACTGTGCAGGTTCCATTGGAACATGTCGATGGCAAGGGATGGGAGCTGGATTTAGACAGACTCTTTGATGCCGTGACATCCAAAACCAAGGCGATGCTAATCGTGACGCCATCGAACCCAACGGGCTGGACGATGAAGGCCCATGAAATTCAACAGGTCATCGAATTCGCCCGGGAACGTGGCATTTGGATTATTGCCGATGAGGTTTATTCCCGTATCGTTTATGACGGTGTGCGCAGCCCATCCTTCCTTGATTACTCTGTTCCCGAAGATAAACTCTTCGTCGTCAACAGTTTCTCAAAATCTTATGCGATGACAGGCTGGCGTCTTGGCTGGCTCGTCGGCCCTGCGCAATCCGAAGATTCTGTGCGCGATCTCGCTCTCTACGACAATATGGGGCCTCCCACCTACGCTCAGTATGGTGCCGTTGCCGCCTTGCGTCATGGCGAACCATTCATTGCTGAACAATTGGCTCTCTGGAAGTCGAACCTCGATCTCGTCATGGATCGTTTCAACTCCAATGGCAAGATCACGATGTATCGGCCACCTGCAACCTTCTATGCGTTCTTTAAAACCGAAGGTGGGGAAGATGATCTGGCGCTGGTGAAACGCCTCATTGATGAAGCAAACCTCTCGCTTGCACCGGGCTGTGCCTTTGGCAAATGCTGTGCCGGCTGGATACGGATGTGCTTTGCCGTTTCCGAACAGAAACTGGTTGAATCGCTTGATCGTCTGGAGATGGTTGTAAAACCGCTCTAATCAGCGTCCGAGGAAACTGAGGATTTTGTGGGCGAGGTCATCATGACCACCCACAGGTTCGTGGCCTGATCCCGGCATGACGACAAGGGCAATACAGCCTTCTTTTTTGTCGGCGCGAGGTGTGCATTGTTCTTCATCATTCATAATGATGATATCGCCACGCGAGTAAATCTGGCCGCCATCATGAAATGCACCTTCCAGAACCAGTGTCACCTCATAGGTTTTCCCCTTCGGCAGCATTGTTCCGGCTTTGAGGCGTAGAAGCTCTGCCACTGATTCCCGGCATTTTGTATTCATCGTAATGGATTGCAGGCCCGGCTTGGCTTTGTGCCATGGCAGATGCTGCGCTTCTGCTTCTATATACTCTCGTAAACATTCAGGAAGAATTTCAGCTTCGGGGCAACCGGTGGCTTTACGGGACTCACGGCATTCTTCGGTCATGCAATCCAGTTTTTGCAAAACCGATTGCAAGGCCTGTTCGCACATCGCCACGGGTGCACAGCATTCCTGCAGCATACCGCCACCGATCGATTCATATTCATGGACGATGCGGCGTGCATTGGGGGAGAGTGCCATGTGTGCGGCAACGATGAGCGAATGCGCCTCATCGAGCGCACCGCTGGCGTAATCGATCAAAAGGCTGTGATAGGTATCGTTCAAAGCCATAATTGTTTCACCTTCTTATCGCTGCGCAGTTTTTCGAGCGCGAGGCGAATGCGCGATTTTACCGTGCCGAGGGCAAGCCCCGTTTCACCCGCAATATCCGCATGAGTTTTATCTTCGAAGAATGATTTATAAAGTAGATCGGCCTGTTCCTTGGGCAAGGTCGAAAGGGCGCTTTCCATCACATGGGCTTCTTCGGCTTGCGAAAGTGTTTCGCTGGCGAGCGGTGAATCATCAGCAATAAATTCGGCTTCGCCTTCTTCGGTTTCGGGGCGGATTTTCTTGCGCAACCCATCAACCCGCTTGTTCCGCGCAATGGTGAAGATCCAGGTACTGGCATTGGCTTTGGCGGGGTCATAGCTCGCGGCCTTTTGCCACAGCGTGATCATGGTTTCCTGCGCCAGTTCATCGGCGATATCGGGTGCAGCACCGCCCTTCATTAGGAAGGATTTGACGCGCGGGGCGAAGTAGTCAAAGAGTTCCGCAAACGCGGCCTTATCCTTGTTTTGGCCAACGGCGACCAGCAAGCCGTTGTAATAGGATGGCCCATGGACGGGGCTTTCCGTCTGTGCGCTCACGCTCTGCAGGGCTGGTTTGCTGTCCATGGCCCCATTAAAGCCGCTTGGCATGAGGAAAACAAGCTTTTGTGATTCCGGGGCGGCTAAATACATCCTTCAAATAGCCTTTCTTTTGCTGCCGTTTCTTTATACGGTGGGGGATCTAAAACAGATCTCTTAACCTTGGATGGATTGTCCTTTTCCCAGAAATTGGCTATCCTTTCAGGCAATTGATTTAGGAAAGACCCCCATGAAAAAATTCTCTCTTCTGGCTTTTGCCTGTCTGGCTTTCTCCCCGCTTGCTGCGCAGGCCTCTGAACAGGTTAGCATCGGCGATTTCGGCCAATGGAAAGCTTATGAGTTTGAAGAAAATGGGGGCAAGGTTTGTTACATGGCGGCCAAGCCGACATCGTCCGAACCAAAGGGTGTCAAGCGCGGTGAGATCGTTGCTTTCATCACGCACCGTCCAGCCGAAGGCACCAAGAACGTTTTCACATACATGACCGGCTATGGTTACAAAAAGGACAAAGATGTCGTCGTCACGGTCGATGGCAAAAAATTTAAACTTTTTACGCAAAATGACATGGCTTGGGCAGCAGATGCTTCGGCTGACAATGTGCTGACGGAAGCCATCAAAAAAGGGACCAAAATGACCGTCGAGGGTGAGTCTGCCCGCGGCACCAAAACCAAGGATAATTACAGCTTGAAGGGCGCTACCAAAGCCCATGAAGCGATTTCAAAAGCCTGCGGCCTTTAAACACTTATGAAAATAAACAAGAAACTGTCCATATCTATGTTGGTAATTTGGTGCAGGGGTTGGAAAGTTTTTTATGCTGTGCTACTAAATTGCCTTACCGGAATTCAGACACGAGATCCTATATCGACTAAACCAAGCTGAAAAATTGATTTGATTTAACCTGAAGATCATTAAGCGATCTTAGTAAGGAAAACGCGTTGTCCGGAACGCGTCTTGTAAAAGATGAAAAACAATATCAAGGGTGTTAAATGCCTCTAATGAATGTCCTGGGTAACACCTGTACGTTCGTGTCGCGCCATCTGGGACTGCGCCGCCGTTACCTATTCACAAAGAACGATCGTCTTCGTTTGCGTTATGTTGCGAGCGCCACGGCTGTTATGGCTGCTGTGTTGCCGACCGCCATTGCCTTTACCCCAATTTCCGGCTTGCCTGTTAATCTGGAGATTGCTTCGGCGGCCCAGGCTTATAATTTCATTGAACCGATGGCTGGTGTTTCCAGCGATGATATCGATGGTGGCGCCAGCCGTCATCTGGCGGAAGGCTTGTCCCTTGCCTCTATCCCGCAATTTGAATCTCCTGCCGGCCCATCCGACCGTATCGTGACAATTTCTGCGGGCGATGCCCTTGGCAAGGTCATGCAAAAAGAAGGCGTGGACAGTGATGAAGTTCACAACATAATTCAGGCGATGGATGACCATTTCGATCCGCGCGATCTGAAAGTTGGTCAAGATATCCAGATGCACTTCGAACCTCATGACGGTGAATCACAGGGTTATAAGCTCACGGATATGAAGATTGAGCTGAACCCGTTAAAGACATTGATCGTCAGCCGCAATGGCAATGAATTCCAAAGTACCCTCGAAGAAAAAGAAGTTAAACAAGTCATAACCGCCCAAAAGGCCGTCATTAAAACTTCCCTTTATGGCTCCGCCGCCAAAGCAGGCATTCCCCAAGCCATCGTCGCTGACGCTATCAAGATCTACTCGCAGAACATCGACTTCCAGCGCGATGTCCATGCTGGCGATTCTTTAGAAGTGATGTATGACACTTACGCTACCGAAGATGGTTACGTCGCCAAAACCGGTGATATCATGTATGCCAAACTTGTTCTCGGTGGCCGCGATATTCCGCTCTATCGTTATGAAACAGCCGATGGCAGCGTTGATTACTATGGTCCAGATGGCCAGAGCACGAAAAAGACCCTGATGAAAACGCCGATCAACGGTGCGCGTCTGTCATCCGGTTACGGTATGCGCCGCCACCCAGTTCTGGGCTACGGCAAAATGCACAAAGGTATCGACTTCGCCGCGCCGACAGGTACACCAATTTACGCATCGGGCGATGGCGTTATCCAACGCGCAGGTCGTTTCAGTTCATTCGGTAACTATGTCCGTATCCGTCATGGCAGCAGCCTCGATACAGCCTATGCCCATATGAGCAAGATCAACGTTCGTTCCGGCCAACGCGTTAAACAGGGCGATATTATCGGTTATGTTGGCACGACTGGCCGTTCCACCGGCCCACACCTTCACTATGAAGTCTTCCTTTCCAATAAGAACGTTAATCCACGCTCGGTTAATCTGCCGGTTGGTCAGGCGCTCGCTGGCCGCGATTTGAAGAAATTCAAATCGCTGGTACAGGAAGTCAACAACCAGTACGCCGCCGTATTCAATGGCATCGTCAAGGTTGCTTCACGCGGCGATGTGAAAAAAGAAGAAGATCTGAACTAGGATTTTTTGCAGAAGATAAAACAAAGGCGGGTTCATCCCGCCTTTTTTATTTTGTCTTCTTACCCATGCTGCGCCAATAAAATCCGTAAACCGCAATCAACGTTGCGGCCATCGCGAACCAGAACAAGGCGTATTGCAGATGCTTGTTGCGGGGTAGCCAGTGGTCTTCGATCGGTTTGATGTCATGCAGCGGTGGGTTGGTCGCACTGGCGTATAAAACAAACGGGTAGGGGGCCGCTATGTTCTTGGCCTTGGCAATCTCATCAATGTCGGCACGGAACCACATATCATTCGATGGGCTGTTCTTGGATGTAAAACTGTTCCAGTCGGGCTTGCGCAGAACACCCGTCACGGTAATGCCATCCTGCGGCAACAGGACAAGACGGTCCTGTAGGTTATCTTTCCAGATCGCGTCAACCCAGCCTGTATTGACAATTAATGTATTGCCATCCGGCACTTCCATTGGCACCAGAAGATGATATCCGATGCGGCCATCTTCAGGCTTCGGTCCCAATAGAATGGCACCGTCACGTAGGAAGCGCCCGCGCACTTTGCCAATTGCCATTGGTTGTTTTTCGCTGCCGATTTCACTCAGTCGTGCAGGTGATACAAATGCGGCCTTATTGTCCTTCATGGCCGTATAATCTTTTTCAAGGGCTGCAATCATCGCGTCTTTCCAGTGCAGACGCTGAACCTGCCATGTCCCAAGGGCACACAGGATGGAAACACCGGCAACGGCTGTCATGGTTTGGGAGAGTGGCGGGCGGGTCATTCCCAATCTCCCGGCCTGTGCTTGTATTGCAAGGCGATGATGTAGGATTTCAAGGGGCGCAGGGCACCAATAGTCAGGAACAAGGCCAGCGCACCCCAGACAACGATGTGAACCCATAGAGGCGGCGCCAATAGGTTTTCAAACAACAAAGCGAGAGGGACAAGCAAAAATCCGAGAAGGAAAATCAGGAAAACCGCAGGACCATCGGCACTATCATTCTTGCCAAGCTTGAGGCCGCAAGACGAACAGGTTTCATTGACGGTCAAATTAAAACGGGAAGAGTATAAATCACCCTTCCCGCATTTTGGACATTTACAGGATAAGGCCGTTTTGAAAAGTGCGATATCCAGCATAATTATTAATGATGCGCGCCAGCGCCGCCCCACCAGTAAACGGCGACGAACAGGAACAACCACACCACGTCAACAAAGTGCCAGTACCAGGCTGCGGCTTCGAAACCGAAATGGCGTTGTGGCGTGAAGTGGCCTTTGCGGGCACGCAGCCAGCAAACAAACAGGAAGACCGAACCCACAAAGACGTGGAAACCGTGGAAGCCCGTTGCCATGTAGAAAGTCGATGAGAATACGCCGCCTTTGAACGGGAATGTGGCGTGGTGATATTCATACATCTGGAAACACAGGAACAGGAAACCGAGTCCCCATGAAAGGCCAAGGCCGAGAATGGCTTCCTTGTTCTTGCCTTCGAGGATGGCATGGTGCGCCCATGTGACGGTGCAGCCTGAAAGAAGCAGGATCATGGTCATCATGAAGGGCAGATCAAAGGCCGGGATAGCGTGAACGCCCGTTGGCGGCCAGATACCGCCCGTATGTTCAACGCGGAGATATTGTTTTGCTTCGGCAACGAACAGGCTTGCATCGAAATAGGCCCAGAAGAAAGCGACGAAGAACATAACCTCGGAGGCAATGAACAGCGCCATACCGAACCGCAGGCCGATTTCCGTGATGCCATTATGGACGGCTTCATGAATTGTTTCGTGGATAATGTCTTTCCACCAGAAAAACATGACGGTGGCAATCGCGGCAACGCCAAGGATAGGGCCAAAAAATCCTACGCCTTTGTCACCGATGATTTTGGTGTCGTGCATGAACAACACCATGCCAACGGCAAAGAGTCCCGCTGCAAACGCGCCAACCAGTGGCCAGATGCTGGGACGAACAAGATGGTAAGGGTGGGGTTTGCCGGTCGTGCCGTATTCAATTTCGTGTGCCATGCTTAATCCTTAATACTCTTGGCTTTTTTGACTATCTGGTGTCAGTTTTATCAGTCTTTTCAGAGGATGTAAACGCTTCGAAGGCCTTGTCATACTCTTCCGATTCAGACGGGAAGAACGTGTAGGACAGGGTGATGGTCTTAACATCTTCCATATCCGGGTCGTCATTCAATTTGGGATCGATAAAAAACAGAACCGGCATCTGCATTTCTTCGCCCGGTTGCAAAATCTGTTCGCTGAAACAGAAACACTGAATCTTCTGGAAATACTGGCCGACTTTTTCCGGGGTGACGTTGTAAAGCGCCGTACCGGCGGTGGGCATCTTGTCTTTATTCTTTGCCACGAAAGCAATCAGGCCCTGCTGGCCAAGTTTTACTTTTTCTTCGTATTTTTCCGGCTTGAAACTCCAATACATGCTGGGGGATGTGTTGGCATCGAATTTCACGGTGATGGTGCGATCAACCGTATGGTCAGGTAGTTTTTCGCTGACCATCGTTGTGCCGCCATAGCCGGTCACAGCGCAGAACATGCGGTAAAGCGGGACAGAGGCAAAGGCAAGACCGATCATCCCGGCAACCACCAGAAGGATCACTGAAAGCGTTTTACGGTTTTTGTCCATCAGGCTTTACGCTCCACGGTGAGGCCCGCAAAACTTTGCGTTGTTGGCATCATTTCAACCCGGTTGATATTGACATGGGTGGGAAGGGTCGCCGCCCAGAATACGGTTTCGGCGACATCTTCGGCCTGCAGGGAATTGGCCCCTTCATAGACGGCTTTGGCGCGGGTTTTATCACCCTTGAACCGGACGGTGGAAAACTGGGTCTCGACCTGACCCGGTTCCACGTTGGTGACGCGGATGCCGGTGCCGATCAGGTCGGCGCGTAGATTGAGTGAGAATTGCTTCACAAACGCCTTTGCCGCGCCATAAACATTACCACCAGCATAAGGATAGCTTCCGGCTGTCGAACCAATATTGATGATATGACCGCGTCTGCGTTCACGCATGCCCGGCAATATTTCACGAGTGATGAGGGTGAGCGCCTTGCAATCAACATCAATCATCGTTTCCCAGTCATCGGGATTGGCCTCATAGGCCTTTTCGAGTCCGAGCGCGAGCCCGGCATTGTTGATGAGAAGGTCAATGGCAGGTAAAGTTTTGACGGCCTTGCGCATTGCCCCTGTATCGGTGACATCAAACACCACGCCAATGCTGCCCGGGTATTTCGCACACAGCGCATCGACTTTTTTCTGGTCGCGGCCATGCAGGATGAGCTTGCAGCCAATCGCATCAAAACGCGCGGCAAATGCCTTGCCGAAATCGCCGGTCGCGCCAGTGATGAAAACAACAGAAGGTTTATAATCAGCTGCCATTGGCGATTTTCACCATTGTGACGATCCAGATCAGGGCAATCCAGGCGACAATCGCGCCAAGGACCATGAAATTTTTAGCGCGCTTGCGCTTGTGTAGTTCTTCAATGGGCATGCCTAAACCTTATCAATCATCAGGGCGGTGAACAGGGCGAA
>CAZUYV010000025.1:0-12645 GCA_964624435.1 uncultured Micavibrio sp.
TTGACCCGATTTATTACGAGAATCCCTATTATGTTGCGCCGGACAATGAATTGGCACAGGAGGCCTATGTCACGATCCGCGATGCATTGAAAAAGAGTAAGAAGGTCGCTATTGGGCAGGTGATCATCGCCAATCGGGAAAAGATTGTGGCCCTCAAGGCGTGTGGAAAAGGCCTTATCCTTGAAACGCTGCGATACAATTACGAAGTGCGCAAGGCCGAGGAATATTTTGATGATATCAAAGCGAATGTCGAACCGGATGCGGACCAGTTAAGCCTTGCCCAGGAATTGATCAAACGCAAAACCAAGGATTTCGATCCGACAAAGTTTAAGGATTTGTATCAGGAAGGCCTGAAAGAAATCATCGCCGCCAAGATGGAAAAACGGTCCCCGCGCCTGAAAGAAGAAAAATCAACACCGGGCAAGGTCATCAATATTATGGATGCGTTGAAGCGAAGCCTGGAACAATCCGGCGCGAAAACCAGCACTAAAAAGGCCGCGAAGAAGAAACCCTCTGCCAAGAAAGCGCCGGTCAAGAAAAAATCCGCTGCGAAAAAGAAAAAGGCAGCGTGATGCATGGCGAGTCTTCTTTCCAAATATCATGAAAAGCGGGATTTCGGTCTTACAGCAGAGCCGAAAGGTAAAGCAGGATCCAAATCAGGAAAAAAACTGCGCTTTGTTATCCAGCTTCATGAGGCAACGCGCACCCATTACGACTTCCGGCTTGAATGGCAGGGCGTGATGAAAAGCTGGGCGGTGACGCGCGGCCCGAGTTACGACCCGGCCGACAAGCGCCTTGCCGTACGCACCGAAGACCACCCCATCGAATACAACAAATTTGAAGGCGTGATTGCCCCCAAGCAATATGGCGCGGGGCCGGTGATGATCTGGGACGAGGGAATCTGGATTCCCGATGGCGATCCGGAGAAAATGGAAAAGAAAGGCCATATTACCTTTCACATCGAGGGGAGTCGCATGCACGGTCACTGGAATCTTGTGCGCATGCACACCAAGGAGAAGCGGGAGAACTGGCTTTTGATCAAGGGCAAGGATGCTTTCGTCCTGACAGGCAAAAAGAATGAGGATTTTCTGAAGAAGGAAAACACTAGTGCGGTAACAGGCCGCAGCATGAAGGAAATCGTCGCCGCGGGGCATGGCAATACGACGAAAAAGAAGACAGTCGCAAAGAAACTGCCTACGCCCGAGAAAAAAGCCAAAATATCGTTTAATGCTCTCCTCAAGAAATACAACGCGCCGGAACTGGCGACCTTGGTGGAGGAAACGCCTTCCGGCAAGGACTGGGTACATGAAATAAAATATGACGGCTATCGTCTGATGGCGTTTGTGAAGGGTGGCCAAGTCCTCCTACAGACCCGTGGAGGCAAGGACTGGACGCATAAATTTGGGACGCTGGCGGACGCCCTTGGAAAATTAAAGATCGAGGATGCTGTTCTGGATCTTGAAGCCTGCGTTCTAGATGACAATGGTCGCACTAGTTTTTCCATGTTGCAGGAAGCCTTGTCGGATGAAACGCCGGAAAAGATTGAAGGATGGATTTTCGATGTGCTTTACCTGAACGGCACTGATTATACCAAAACCCCTTTGCTGGAGCGCAAGGCCGCTTTGGAAAAACTCCTGAAAAAGGCAAAGCCGCCACTCCATTACAGCGATCATTTTGAAAGCGCGCCGGGCCTTCTCACTAAGGCGTGCAAAATCGGGGCGGAGGGGCTTGTCTCCAAACGGAAGGACGGCGTCTATCACGGACGGCGCACGAATGACTGGGTCAAAAGCAAATGTGGGCTGGAGCAGGAATTTGTGATTGGCGGCTTTATGCCCACCAAAGATGAACCCAAGGCCGTGGGTGCCTTGCTGCTCGGCTATTATAGGAACAAGAAATTCCTTTATGCAGGCAAGGTGGGAACGGGTTTTAGTCGTAAGACATCCAAAGACATTTATAAAAAGCTTATCACGCTGGAAAAGGATGCAAACCCTTTCCCCGAAAAACCACCGCGCGGATTGCGCCCTTATGTATTCATCAAGCCGGAAATCCTCTGCGAAGTCTCTTTCATGGAATGGACGCCCGATGGCCATATCCGTCATGGATCTTTTAAAGGCCTGCGGGAGGATAAGAATCCGAAAGCCGTGAAAGAAGAATTACCGGTAAAATTGAAAAAAATTGAAAAAACGGCGACGAAGAAAGCCATCCCCAAGAAAGGCGACATAATCGTCGATGGTGTCAGGATTTCCCATCCGGAACGCGAGGTCTTTCCCGGCACAGGCATAACCAAGGGGGATATTGCCCAATATTACGCCAAAGTGGATACGATAATGTTCCCGTTGCTGGAAGACCGGCTGATCAGCCTGCTTCGCTGCACCGAAGGGATTAAAGGCCAATGTTTTTTTCAGCGGAATCCGATGAACGGTATGGGTGACCATATTAAATCCAAGAAGGTTACGCATAAGGGTGAGCAACATGAGTACCTTTACCTCGATGATCCACAAGGCATCGTGCAACTGGCACAGATGGGAACTATGGAATTTCATGCGTGGCAGAGCAGGCTTTCGTCCAAAGGAAAACCTGACCAGATCATTTTCGACCTCGATCCCGATGAGGGCGTACCTTTTGAGGCGGTAAAACTGGCGGCTGAGGATATTCGGGCGCGATTGAAGAAAATGAAGCTGGAATCGTTTGCAAGGCTATCCGGTGGCAAGGGTGTCCATGTCGTCGTACCTATCAAGCCTGAGCATTCATGGGACGATATCAAGGAATTTGCTCGGGGTTTTGCCGAACAAATGGCAAAAGACGTGCCAGAGGCTTATGTAGCTAATATGAGCAAGAAGAAGCGCACGGGTAAGATATTCGTCGATTTTTTCCGTAATGATTTTTCCTCCACCGCCGTTATTCCTTTTTCCTTACGCGCACGGGAAGGGGCGCCCATCGCCTGGCCAGTATCCTGGGAGGATTTAAAAAAGCAGAAGAAGCCTTCTGCCTTTACGATCAAATCCGTCAAGGACGGCGATATTAAAAAGGCACAATCAGAAATTAAGAAATTCTTGGCCAAGCAGCAGCATCTTTCCCTCTAGCGTATTTTAGGGTCTATGGCAGAAAGGTGTTTATAACTTTTGACGGTATAAGCCGCAGTATAAAGCGTCATCTCCTAACTGATCTGGTCAAATAATTCAGAGACTTACCTGTTAAAATTGGTTGCAGCTCCCGCAACCAAGGAAAAAACACAGCCGCCCTCAGGGGCGGTTTTGTTTTTTCCGTTGCCGCACTGTTGCCGCATATTTTAAGGCTTCCGCTTTCCACGCGTTCTTATAAAATGAGGCCATGAAACCTTTGCACCACGAACTGCACAAGATTAGCCGCGTCGGATGGCTCCGGGCCGCGGTGCTTGGGGCCAATGATGGTATCATATCGACCGCCAGCCTGATCGTGGGTGTCGCAGCGGCATCGCAAGACCATCAGCAGATTATGATCGCAGGCATGGCGGCTATTTTGGCGGGTTCGCTATCAATGGCGGCGGGGGAATATGTCTCCGTCAGTTCACAATCAGACGCTGAGGAATCCGATCTCAGCCGCGAGCGCAAGGAACTGGAAGAAAATCCTACCGGCGAACTGACAGAGCTTGCCCAGATTTACATGAAACGTGGGGTTGAAAAAGCCACGGCTTATGAAGTGGCGCGACAATTGATGTCGAAAGATGCCTTGGGTGCCCATGCGCGGGAAGAATTGGGCATTTCAGATTTAACGACAGCTAAACCTTTTCAGGCAGCCTTTACATCGGCACTGACCTTTGCTGCGGGTGCGATTTTACCTCTTGTAATCGCCGTCATTTCGCCTATCGCCTATGTTGTCCCGTCGGTTTTCGTTGCCTCACTTGCTTCATTGGGGCTTTTAGGAGCGGTGGGTGCCAAAGCGGGCGGCGCTCATATGGGCAAAGGCACACTTCGCGTCTTGTTCTGGGGCGCAGTGGCAATGGCCTTGACCGCCTTAATCGGGCAGCTTTTTAACGTTGCGGTTTAGAGCTTCAAAAATGCCTAAATGCTTGCCCCGATATTCCATCGACATGATTTTGTGCAGGTGGGAAATGTCGTCTTCATTTTTGTACCGGATAATGGCTCTACCATCCGGATGTTCTTGAAGCCATGCGGTGATGTCCTTTGGTTGAAGATCAACGACAGGTTTTTGTAATTTCGCCAGAAAACCTATTTCACCATGATAGTTCCGCACATAAGCCCAGTCACGATCCGGATGGTTTTTCACATAGCTTGCGATAGGGGTTAAATCATAGTGCCGGAATACCGTCATCGAAGCGATCCCTTGCCCGATAATCGCAACACCGATGATGGCGAGCACGACTTTCTGAAGTGCCGGAACAGATACGTCCTTGAAACATACGCTAAGAAAAATCATGACACCAGGGAGCAGGGGCACAAGATAATGAGGCTGCTTTCCGCCTATAAATGAAAAAGACAGGAAAACGGGGATGAGCCAGCAGGCCAGAAAGCGCATGGCCATCGAGTTGTGGTCAAGAGATTTCAGATTCCGCCAGAACGCGGGGAAGAGAATCCATGGCACCAGCATAATCGGCAGGAGGGGAAGATAAAAATAAAAAGGGCGAACATGGGCATCACCAAAGTTCCCCGTGATGCGCCCTGCGGTTTGTTCCCACACCAGCCAAAAGGCAAAATGATTGTCCGATTGCAGCAGGACAGGGACAAGCCAAAGACAGATCGGAAAGACAGAAATGAAAATGGCGGCGATAGTATCGCCATACCAGGATATTGGGCGCGCGAAATTTGGAACCCACAAAGGAGCCAGCACCACGGGGAAAAGAATATAAAGATAGGCCACCGGCCCCTTGGTCAGGACACCAAGCCCCATCAGCAGGCCCAGCAACAACATATAACGGAATTGCTGCTTTTCAGCATAAGCAACAATAGTTAGCAGGGCGCACAGAACAAAGACGGTGAGCGTTAAATCGAACAGGACCAATGTGCTGTAAATTACGAAGGGGATACCGCCCAGAAAAAGCAATGTGATTTTGAAGGGGGAAAACTGATCCGGGGGCAGAAGTTTTTTTCCCAATTGAACCGTGAGAAAGACGACCGCCAAGGAGGAAAGCACCATCGGTATGAGTCCGGCCCAGCGATTGATACCGAACACTGACCAAAACAAATTGATAAGCCAGAACAGCATCGGCGGCTTGTGATGATATGGTTCAAAATTCATGGTCAAAGGTGACAGCCAGCCGTCATGGAGGCGCATCTCCCATGCCACACTCATGTAGCGGGTTTCATCGATGGGGAGAAGAGGGCGAAAGAGGGCGGCCGCTATAAACAAAGCGAACAGGACAGCGCAGGGCCATACGACCCGGGGATCAAGATTCTTCATACTGGTGATTATGATATGGCCGTTTCAGGGGCCTGTTTGCGGATGAAATAAAGATTGCGAGCGTAGATAAACAGGCCCGTGCTTTGCCCCAGAATAAACACCGGGTCTTGTCGCCACAGGGCGTAAGCAAAGAGAGTTATCCCACCCAGCATGCTGAAATACCAAAAGGCATTTGGGATGATACTGCGCCCTACCTTTTCCGAGGCCAGCCATTGCACAAAGAAGCGCATGAAAAACAGGCTCTGCCCGACAAAGCCGATAATAATCCAGACGGTTTCCGGACTGATATTCTGAGTAAGGGAATGCATGATCATGGTGTCTCGTTTATATCTTCGTAGGTTTCAGGAAATGCAAAAGGACGTTTTAAAAGCCACCAGACGCCCCACAGGTCGCTGATGCCGACCGCAAGCCTGTCCAGTGTTCCATATTTGGAAACACCACGTGTGCGCGGCCTATGCGAAACAGGTGCATGAAGGATGCGGACATGGTTGCGCATCATCAGGGCCGGAAGGAAACGGTGCATGTGGTCGAAATAGGGAAGGGCGAGATAGTCTTTACGGTGGAAAAGTTTTAAGGAGCAGCCGGTATCCCGTGTTTGATCCTTAAGGAGGCCGGAGCGGACGCGATTGGCGAAGCGGGAGGAGATGCGTCTTACCCAGTTATCGTTCCTTTTTTTACGTTCCCCGGCCACCATAATTTTAGGAAATTCTTTTTCGTATTTTTTGTAGAGGTCGTAGAGAAGGTGAATGTCGGCAGGATCGTTTTGTCCATCGCCATCCATGGTAACAATAAGATCATTTCCTGCCGCTTTGACACCTGTCCAGAGGGCGGCTGATTGGCCGCTGCGTTTACTATGACGGATGACCCTCAGGGCGGCATAGTCATTTTTTAGAGCCTGTAAGATTTCAAAAGTCTTATCTGTGCTGCCGTCATCGACATAGACTATCTCGCTGATGGGCAGCGTCCTTGCTGCATCTATAATTTCTTGCACCAAAAGTGGGATGTTCTCTTCTTCATTCAGAACGGGCACAACAACGGTAATCAAAGCAATCTCCTTGGTCTGGCGACACCATGGCGGGCCAAACTTAAGGCAGACTTAAGGGGCTGGGAAAATCAGGCGGAAGGTTGTGCCTTTGCCGCTAATTCCTTCAGAAATATGGATTTTTATACCATGTTTTTCGGCAATGGTTTTCACAATGGAAAGGCCGAGCCCTGACCCGGGGGCACCCGTCCCGGTGACACGGTAGAACCGGTCAAAAATCCGTTGTCGGTCTTCCGGTTTGATGCCAATCCCATCATCGGATACTTCAAGAACAGGCATATTGCCTTCCAGATAGGTGTGAAGATGAATATGACCGCCCGAATTGGTATAGGTGATGGCGTTGTTCAAAAGATTGCCGATCATAATGGACAAGGACGTGGCGTTTCCTTGAACGGTAAGGTTTTCCAGCTGAGTTTGAAGGTCAATCGCCTTGGCATCCGCCAAAGATTTCTGTTCTAGTGTGATGGTTTGAGTAAGTGCGGCGAGATTAACGAATGTGATTTGATCTATGTCCGTGTCAGGTTCCTGCCGTGCCAGTTCTAGAAGCTGGTGGACAAGGTGCATGCTCCGCGAAACCCCGCGTTCGAGGGTTTGTATGGCTTCCAGACGTTCTTCATCCGTTTTGGAGCGTTGCAGAAGATCAAGCTGGAGGCGGACGGCTGTCAATGGTGTGCGTAATTCATGCGCCGCATCGGCGGTGAATTGTTTTTGTGCCTGCAGCGCATGATCCAATCGTTTTAAAAGGTCGTTTAACGCCATAACAAGTGTATGGATTTCCAGTGGTGTGTCATCGATGGAGATGGGCTGCATAAAATCCGCTGTGCGGCTCTTGATCATATTGGATATACGGGTGAAGGGGCGGAACCCATAGCCGACAAAAACCCAGATGATAATTAGAAGCAGGGGGAGTTGAATAAGAACCGGTATCAAGACGGCCTTATATATCTCGTTCACGACATCGTTGCGTTGTTCAAGGCTTTGCGAAATTTGAACGACCCTGCCCATGGAAAGGAAATTATAAAAGCTCCAATTCTCATTGTTAAACACTGTGTTTCCGGCTGTTTTATCCGTTTGCAATGGAAAGTTCACAACAGAGTGGGATGAATATTCCAGGGTGCCGTCTTTCCAGATCTGGATAAGAAAAACCTCTTCACCATGAGGCCATTCATTATAAGAAGGGTAAGCAGCCAGTTTTTTATCGGGCGTAGGCAAGGATGCGGAAACAGACATGCCCAGCTGCTTCATATTGGCATCATAAAGTTCGTTTAATTCATGTTTCAGGCCGGCATAAGTGGCCATAGCCACCGAGGTTGTCCCTATCGCCAGAATAATAAAGATATAAAGCAGCAGTCGCCGGCGCAGGGATATCATATTTCGTTTCCTAACGTATAGCCGACATTGCGGATGTTGCGAATAATTGTCGGAGATAGCTTTTTACGCAGTTGATGAATATGGACTTCGATAGCGTTGCTAGCAATTTCTTCGTTCCAGCCATAGATGGCTTCTTCCAGTTGTGTTTTCGAGAGAACAGCAGATGGCATTTTAATCAGGGCGAACATCAGTGAAAATTCACGGCTTGTGAGAGAGACAGTTTCCCCTTTATAAAACGCCTCGTGCGTTTTCGGATTTAGCCGCAGATCGTTATATTCCAGCCATTCACCAGCTTGTCCTGTGTTCCGGCGCAGAAGGCTTCTAACCCTTGCCTCCAATTCTTCCAAGGCAAAGGGCTTTAGCATGTAATCATCAGCGCCCAGATCGAGGCCTTTTACTTTATCGGATACAGCGTCGCGGGCGGTAAGAACCAGAACAGGTGTGTTGTCTTGGCGTTTCCGTAGATTCTGGAGGACATCAAGGCCGGATTTGCCGGGTAAGCCAAGGTCAAGGATCGTTAATTCATAAGACTCATCTTTAAGTGCGTTTTCCGCATGGATGCCGTCTTCTACCCAATTTACGGAATAGCCATTCTGACGAAGGGCCTTTTGCAGGCCTTCACCAATCATTTTGTCGTCTTCAACCAAAAGGATGCGCATGGCGGGATATAATCACATTGGAAGTCTGGAAGTAAGTTTTTTATAAATTTTTGACAATATAAGGCGCAGTACAAAAGGCCAGTTACGAATTGTCTGGCTAAATTTTTCAAAGGCTTAGCCGCCCTAAGGGAGCATAAAAAAGCGTCCCTTAAAGAAGGGACGCTTTTGATTGGTTTGGTTTAGCGCAAGACGCGGAAAGTGAAATAGCGCGTATGATCGGCCCGTGTGTCCCGGTGATTGCCGCCAGCCGTAGCAGCAGCCCAGGAAACGACAGCCGAGACAAGGGACGTGGCAGCCGCAAAGAAGGCGAAGATAATTGTTGCATTCTCATTGATAGTGGCCACGTCAGCCACGCGTTTTGCATCTTCCACTGGATTGTCCACGAGGGCCGCAAAGGCACCCATGACCGAAACCGCAGCGACCACAGCCAGTGTGGCAGACGCCCAGACCAGAAGGCCATGAACGCCATCGCGCATATCGCTTTCATGCTCTGTTGCCCCCGGTACAGGCATGCGCATACGCCCGGCCAGATAGCCACCAGCAAGAGAGGAGAGCAGTTGCACCCAGAGCAGCCAGATGCCAATGCCCAGAACTTTCCCGGGGGTGATATTCGCATCCGCGCTCAATTCATTCGTGATCTGGGTAAAGCCAACCACGCTGCCAAATTGCAAAAGAACAAAAGTTATAGCCAGGGCGACAACTGTGCCCGCCATAATTGTTCCCCATTCAATGTATGACCCATAGGATCCGTAAGGTGTTTCAAGTGACATCTGATCCTCCTAGTGCAAGCCGAGGAAGGACAAAACAGCCATGACGACAACGACAAGGCCTACAAGGTAAATGACTCCATTCATAATTCTCTCCTATTCAATGGTGTTAATCGTAATAATCCGACCTCAATAAACGACCCAGCCTTTAATAAAGTTCCTGACCTGCAAATTCTGCTGGCGGCACATCTGCCGCTTAGGACTGGATTTTTCGCGGAATCGCGATATCTTTAGACCATGGTTCAGTACTACAAAAAAATGGCATCGCCGGTGGGGGAATTGACGCTGGTTGCCAATGACCGGGGGCTTAATGCCATTCTCTGGGAAAATGATGACCCGGAGCGTGTCAAACTGGGCACGTTGTCCGAAGACAGGAATCATGCCGTCCTTGTCGAGACCGAACGCCAGTTGCAGGATTATTTTGCCGGGCGGTTAAAGCAATTCAATCTCGCGCTCGATTTCAACGGGACAGAATTTCAAAAGAAAGTCTGGGCGGCACTGCTCACCATTCCCTTTGGCGAAACGCGCAGCTATGCCGACATAGCGAGCCAGATCGGCAATCCCAAGGCCGTGCGGGCCGTCGGCGCCGCCAATGGCAAGAACCCGATATCGATTGTGGCCCCATGCCACCGCGTGATTGGATCGAACGGAAAATTGACGGGGTTTGCCGGGGGTCTCGCGGCCAAGGATCATCTTCTTTCCATTGAAGGAAAAGAAGGCCGCCTGCTCTAGGCGATTTTGGCGGGTTTGATATTGGCCAGCTTGTTTTCAAGATCATGCATCGAAAATGGTTTCGACATATAATCATTCATCCCAGCGCCGAGGCATTTTTCCTTGTCCCCCGCGAGCGCATGCGCCGTCATGCCGATGATAAAAGCCGGCGGAATTTGATTATCCTGTTCGAACTGCCGGATCGCCTTGGTCGCGTCAATGCCGTTAACTTCGGGCATCTGTACATCCATTAAAATCGCCTTGAAGCGTTGATGGGTGGCCTTTTCAACCGCGATGCGGCCGTTGGAAGCCGTTTCACAATCATAGCCGAACATTTCGAGCAGCGTCCGCGCCACCAGAATATTGGGTTCGTAATCTTCCACCAACAGGACGAGCCCCTTGTTTTGCGGAATGTCCGGCATATCGTTGGCGGGTTGTTTTTGTTGTGCCGTGATGCTGGCATTCTGTTCAATAGGCAGGGGAAGTAGGACCGTGAATTCCGAACCCGTTCCGACAACGCTGGAAACCTGAATTTCACCGCCCATCAGTTCCGCCAATGTTTTGCTGATTGCCAGCCCCAGCCCCGTGCCGCCGAATTTGCGGCTGATCGTGTTATCGGCCTGTGTGAATTTTTCAAAAATCTTGTCGATCTTGTCTTCGGCAATGCCAATGCCGGTATCCGCGACAGTGAGGGCAATTTTAGAGACCCCGAAAACCGGCGGTAGCATCGAAACTTGCAACGTAATCACACCTTGCTGGGTGAATTTCACGGCGTTTCCACACAGGTTTGTAATGATCTGGCGGATGCGGGTGGGGTCGCCCCGGAAAGTCATGCCTTCGATGGCCGTAGAATCCATGCTAAAGGAAATATCTTTTTCATGGGCGCGGACCGACATCATGCTGACGATATCATCGAGCAGCAGGTCAAGTCGAAAGGGAATGTTTTCAATTTCAATGCCACTGGCTTCAATCTTTGAAATATCCAGAAGATCGTTGATGAGGAGCAGGAGGCTTTCCCCGCTCTGTTTCAAAGTGGAGATATATCTCTTCTGATTGGGCGTGAGCGGCTCGCTGCGTTCAATGATATTTGACAAGCCAAGGATGGCGTTCATCGGCGTGCGGATTTCGTGGCTCATATTCGCCAGGAAGTTTGATTTTGCGTTGCTGGCGGCCTCCGATTGCGCGCTCGCTTCAATCAGGCGGGCTTCCACTTCCTTGCGGTCGGTAATATCGATGGCAATGCCGTAAAGATGCGGGTGTTCCTGATACTTGCTCTGGAGGACGCGGCCGCGGCCTTCCATCCATCCCCAATGCCCGTTTTTGTGGCGGAACCGGAATTCAATTTTAAAATTGGTGCCGCGGGCGATGGCATCATCGATAATAAACTGGTTATTCACCTTGTCTTCGGGGTGGAGCATTTCAAAGTAATGTTCCTTGGTGCCGCGGAATTCATGCGGTTCCAGCCCGAACATATTGGCCATTTCATCGCTGAATTTCACTTCATCCGTAACGATATCGCGCACCCACCATCCCATCTTTCCGCCAATGAGGGCAAGGCTCAGCGATTCTTGAACGATGATCAGTTCCTGTTCGCGCAATTTCTTGTCAGTGATGTCTTGAATCACCGCGACGATTTTTTTAACATCGCCATGATCATCAAAAACCGGGCGGCCCTTAACGCTGATCCAGCGCTGGCTGCCATTCGTGTGGTGAATACGGTATTCGATATCGTAAGTATTTTTTTGTTCAATCGCGTTCTGAACGGCGAGGAGCGCCTGTTCACGGTCTTCAGCATGAAGGAGTTTTTTAATCTCGCTCCAGTCCAGCGTGCCGCCTTCGCGCACACCAAAAATTTCCGCAGCCTTTTGTGAGAAGGTTACGAGATTGGTTTTTGCATCCCAGCTCCATTCGCCCATGCCGGCGGCATCGAGCAGGAAGCCCAATCTTTCATTGATATCTTCGGCTGTTTGTCCCGAAGCCGTACTTTCGGTTTTGCGCATATAGAATTTATAGCCAAAAAAAGTGGTGCTGACCATCTTCTAAATAATGGGGAAAATCACGTCTTTCCCGGGAACTTTTGCCACGAAATGCCCGCTGCCGTGTGGGCGGCGAGCGGGTTTTCTTCGCGGGGAAGGCCTAGTAATACGGTGTGTGGGAATTCTATGCGGCTTGCCACTCGCTCTGATGAATGAAGGTAGGAGTGGCGATTTTGCCTGTGAAGGACGCCATGGCTTCGCGGTACATCGCGAAATAATTCTTGTTGGCAAGGCGATAGAGTTTAAAGGAATCTTCGCATTGGCGTTGCAGATAGGCACCTTCGAGCTGGATGAGATTTTGTTTTGCGCCATTTGCCGCTTGTTCTTTGCGCCATTCTTTCAGGCGCCAGATCGCCATCATGGCCTCTGCCCGGTATCTTTCCTGCAGTTCCGACATCGCCTTGACGTCCATATAACCGGGGGCGGCAGCTTTTTCATCCTTGCGCATGCGATCAATAATATCTTGCGCCACGGCCGGGCCATATTGCTTTTCCAGCTGGTCCTGAAGCTTTTGAATGTCAGTTTCTTGTTTGTTATCAGTCATTTATGTAATCTTTCGCCCTTGCTTCATAATGATAAAATATCGGTATGGATGATGTTTTTACACGTCAAAGGTTAACAAAGCGTTAATTTTATTAAAAAAATCGGTTGCAATGAATTTT